>NZ_SJYZ01000050.1:0-5578 GCF_004337555.1 Microbacterium sp. PI-1
AACGCAAAATGGCCACCCAGCGTTGGGTGGCCATTTTGTTTAAAAGGAGTCCGGCGGTGTCCTACTCTCCCACAGGGTCCCCCCTGCAGTACCATCGGCGCTGTGAGGCTTAGCTTCCGGGTTCGGAATGTAACCGGGCGTTTCCCTCACGCTATGGCCGCCGAAACACTATTGATGTTTCAATCAAACACATAACAAAGTCATTGTTGTTATGCGGTTCTCGACCGTACATCGAGAACCACTCAGTGGACGCGTAGCACCAACAAACGGTGTGTTATCAAGTCATCGGCTTATTAGTACCAGTCAGCTGCATGCATTACTGCACTTCCACATCTGGCCTATCAACCCAGTAGTCTGGCTGGGAGCCTCTCACCCGAAGGTATGGAAATCTCATCTTGAGGCCGGCTTCCCGCTTAGATGCTTTCAGCGGTTATCCATCCCGAACGTAGCTAATCAGCGGTGCTCCTGGCGGAACAACTGACACACCAGAGGTTCGTCCAACCCGGTCCTCTCGTACTAGGGTCAGATCCTCTCAAATTTCCTACGCGCGCAGCGGATAGGGACCGAACTGTCTCACGACGTTCTAAACCCAGCTCGCGTACCGCTTTAATGGGCGAACAGCCCAACCCTTGGGACCTACTCCAGCCCCAGGATGCGACGAGCCGACATCGAGGTGCCAAACCATGCCGTCGATATGGACTCTTGGGCAAGATCAGCCTGTTATCCCCGAGGTACCTTTTATCCGTTGAGCGACAGCGCTTCCACAAGCCACTGCCGGATCACTAGTCCCGACTTTCGTCCCTGCTCGACCTGTCAGTCTCACAGTCAAGCTCCCTTGTGCACTTACACTCGACACCTGATTGCCAACCAGGTTGAGGGAACCTTTGGGCGCCTCCGTTACTTTTTGGGAGGCAACCGCCCCAGTTAAACTACCCACCAGGCACTGTCCCTGAACCGGATTACGGTTCGAAGTTAGATATCCAGAGTGACCAGAGTGGTATTTCAACAATGACTCCACACGAACTAGCGTCCATGCTTCAAAGTCTCCCACCTATCCTACACAAGCCACACCGAACACCAATACCAAGCTGTAGTAAAGGTCACGGGGTCTTTCCGTCCTGCTGCGCGTAACGAGCATCTTTACTCGTAATGCAATTTCGCCGAGTTCGCGGTTGAGACAGTTGGGAAGTCGTTACGCCATTCGTGCAGGTCGGAACTTACCCGACAAGGAATTTCGCTACCTTAGGATGGTTATAGTTACCACCGCCGTTTACTGGGGCTTAAATTCTCAGCTTCGCCTTACGGCTAACCGGTCCTCTTAACCTTCCAGCACCGGGCAGGCGTCAGTCCGTATACATCGTCTTGCGACTTGGCACGGACCTGTGTTTTTAGTAAACAGTCGCTACCCACTAGTCTCTGCGGCCTCCAAACGCTTTCGGGAGTAAATCCCTATACGCCGAAGGCCCCCCTTCTCCCGAAGTTACGGGGGCATTTTGCCGAGTTCCTTAACCACGATTCTCTCGATCTCCTTGGTATTCTCTACCTGACCACCTGAGTCGGTTTGGGGTACGGGCAGCTAGAACCTCGCGTCGATGCTTTTCTCGGCAGCATAGGATCACCCACTTTTTATCCGCATCGTGTCTCAGCCTCAATGAATCGCGGATTTGCCTACGACTCGGCCTACGCACTTGCACCAGGACAACCATCGCCTGGCTTGGGCTACCTTCCTGCGTCACACCTGTTAATACGCTAACCGCACCAGAATGGGGTCGTACGCTAGGCCCAGAGCGTCACCCCGAAGGGATCAGTCACTGGGATTCAGATACTTAGCACTACTGGATTAGCTTGGGCGGTTCTTCGCCGGTACGGGAATATCAACCCGTTGTCCATCGACTACGCCTGTCGGCCTCGCCTTAGGTCCCGACTTACCCAGGGAAGATTAGCTTGACCCTGGAACCCTTGGTCTTTCGGAGGACGTGTTTCTCACACGTCATTCGCTACTCATGCCTGCATTCTCACTCGTGTAGCCTCCACGGCTGGTTTACACCGCCGCTTCGCTGGCCACACGACGCTCTCCTACCCATCAACACGGCTGGACCACGAAGGCCTACCAATAATGTCAATGCCACAACTTCGGTGGCGTGCTTGAGCCCCGTTACATTGTCGGCGCGGAATCACTTGACCAGTGAGCTATTACGCACTCTTTCAAGGGTGGCTGCTTCTAAGCCAACCTCCTGGTTGTCACAGCAACTCCACATCCTTTCCCACTTAGCACGCGCTTTGGGACCTTAGTTGGTGGTCTGGGTTGTTTCCCTCTCGACTATGAAGCTTATCCCCCACAGTCTCACTGCTGCGCTCTCACTTACCGGCATTCGGAGTTTGGCTGACGTCAGTAACCTTGTAGGGCCCATCGGCCATCCAGTAGCTCTACCTCCGGCAAGAAACACGCAACGCTGCACCTAAATGCATTTCGGAGAGAACCAGCTATCACGAAGTTTGATTGGCCTTTCACCCCTATCCACAGCTCATCCCCTCAGTTTTCAACCTAAGTGGGTTCGGTCCTCCACACGCTCTTACACGTGCTTCAACCTGGCCATGGATAGATCACTTCGCTTCGGGTCTAGGACATGCGACTGAATCGCCCTATTCAGACTCGCTTTCGCTACGGCTACCCCACACGGGTTAACCTCGCCACATATCGCTAACTCGCAGGCTCATTCTTCAAAAGGCACGCTGTCACCCCTACTAAGGAGGCTCCAACGGTTTGTAAGCAAACGGTTTCAGGTACTATTTCACTCCCCTCCCGGGGTACTTTTCACCTTTCCCTCACGGTACTTGTCCGCTATCGGTCATCTGGGAGTATTTAGGCTTATCAGGTGGTCCTGACAGATTCACACGGGATTTCACGGGCCCCGTGCTACTTGGGATACTCTTCGCGCCAAGAGAAGCATTTCGACTACGGGGTTGGCACCCTCTATGACCGGCCTTTCAAGACCGTTCGTCTATACCTTCTTGTAACGCCGCCACCTCGGCAGAGATGACTGAAAAGTCCCACAACCCCCAACGTGCAACGCCTGCCGGCTATCACACACGCTAGGTTTAGCCTGATCCGGTTTCGCTCGCCACTACTAACGGAATCGCGGTTGCTTTCTCTTCCTGTGGGTACTGAGATGTTTCACTTCCCCACGTTCCCTCTACCCGCCCTATATATTCAGGCGGGAGTCACTAGGTCGGCACGCCGCCCAGCGGGGTTTCCCCATTCGGACACCCTCGGATCAAAACTTGCTTATCAGTTCCCCGAGGCTTATCGCAGATTGCTACGTCCTTCTTCGGCTCCAGATGCCAAGGCATCCACCGTTTGCTCTTAAAGACTTGAAATCACATGAGTTTGAATCAAAAACTCGACCCCATCCGAAGATGGAATCAGAAATTGACTAATGATCTTTAAGATCATCTTGTGCAACAACCCGAAGGCTGCTGCAAGATGCTCGCGTCCACTGTGTAGTTCTCAAAGTACGGGCGGTACCCCTCACCGCTTCCCCACCGGGGAAACAACGAAAGGCCCAGAGTAACCAAATGCTTCCAACCCGAAGGTCAAAGCGCATCCGGTCCCTCAGGACCCAACAGCGTGCAGGCACCGACCCCCTCACCCAGAACCTTCCAACCGCAAGCGGCGTACTCATTCCAAGATCAGATCTCGATGCCATGTCAAATGTTCCACCCATGAGCTCCCAGCGAGAAACGAACGTTCCCGAACTGGGTTCTGGACGCCGAAGCGTCAGATGCTCCTTAGAAAGGAGGTGATCCAGCCGCACCTTCCGGTACGGCTACCTTGTTACGACTTAGTCCTAATTACCGATCCCACCTTCGACGGCTCCCTCCACAAGGGTTAGGCCACCGGCTTCAGGTGTTACCGACTTTCATGACTTGACGGGCGGTGTGTACAAGACCCGGGAACGTATTCACCGCAGCGTTGCTGATCTGCGATTACTAGCGACTCCGACTTCATGAGGTCGAGTTGCAGACCTCAATCCGAACTGGGACCGGCTTTTTGGGATTCGCTCCACCTCACGGTATTGCAGCCCTTTGTACCGGCCATTGTAGCATGCGTGAAGCCCAAGACATAAGGGGCATGATGATTTGACGTCATCCCCACCTTCCTCCGAGTTGACCCCGGCAGTATCCCATGAGTTCCCACCATTACGTGCTGGCAACATAGAACGAGGGTTGCGCTCGTTGCGGGACTTAACCCAACATCTCACGACACGAGCTGACGACAACCATGCACCACCTGTTTACGAGTGTCCAAAGAGTTGACCATTTCTGGCCCGTTCTCGTATATGTCAAGCCTTGGTAAGGTTCTTCGCGTTGCATCGAATTAATCCGCATGCTCCGCCGCTTGTGCGGGTCCCCGTCAATTCCTTTGAGTTTTAGCCTTGCGGCCGTACTCCCCAGGCGGGGAACTTAATGCGTTAGCTGCGTCACGGAATCCGTGGAATGGACCCCACAACTAGTTCCCAACGTTTACGGGGTGGACTACCAGGGTATCTAAGCCTGTTTGCTCCCCACCCTTTCGCTCCTCAGCGTCAGTTACGGCCCAGAGATCTGCCTTCGCCATCGGTGTTCCTCCTGATATCTGCGCATTCCACCGCTACACCAGGAATTCCAATCTCCCCTACCGCACTCTAGTCTGCCCGTACCCACTGCAGGCCGGAGGTTGAGCCTCCGGATTTCACAGCAGACGCGACAAACCGCCTACGAGCTCTTTACGCCCAATAATTCCGGATAACGCTTGCGCCCTACGTATTACCGCGGCTGCTGGCACGTAGTTAGCCGGCGCTTTTTCTGCAGGTACCGTCACTTTCGCTTCTTCCCTGCTAAAAGAGGTTTACAACCCGAAGGCCGTCGTCCCTCACGCGGCGTTGCTGCATCAGGCTTGCGCCCATTGTGCAATATTCCCCACTGCTGCCTCCCGTAGGAGTCTGGGCCGTGTCTCAGTCCCAGTGTGGCCGGTCACCCTCTCAGGCCGGCTACCCGTCGACGCCTTGGTGAGCCATTACCTCACCAACAAGCTGATAGGCCGCGAGCCCATCCCCAACCGAAATTCTTTCCAGACGCAGACCATGCGATCACGTCACATATCCAGTATTAGACGCCGTTTCCAGCGCTTATCCCAGAGTCAGGGGCAGGTTGCTCACGTGTTACTCACCCGTTCGCCACTGATCCCACAGAGCAAGCTCCGTGTTCACCGTTCGACTTGCATGTGTTAAGCACGCCGCCAGCGTTCATCCTGAGCCAGGATCAAACTCTCCGTAAAAAAGAAATGCATACGAACACCGGGAAAACGATGAACGCAGCGAGTTTGATGCTGACCAAAGAGACAAATTCATTGCTGACTTCATCCATTGCCAGCCCCCGGAAGGGCTGGTCTTTGATCCAAAGGAATTCTCACCCAGCCGAAGCTAGACGAGGATAATTTGGCATTTGACAAGTGCACGCTGTTGAGTTCTCAAGGATCGGATGCTCCCACGACCCAGTCATCACAACCAGGCCCGCAGGGCAACTTCTCTATCTTACC
>NZ_SJYZ01000051.1:0-5406 GCF_004337555.1 Microbacterium sp. PI-1
CGCTGGTGGGGGTGCCGTATTTGTAGGCGGTCTTCAGTGAGATCTGGAGGCCGTTGGCGAGGTAGGAGAAGTCGACGAGCTTGGTGAGGTCGATCTTGATGGGCTCGGGTGTGGGGTTCTCGGGTGCGCCTGGTTTGCGGTGTGCGTCGATGTAGCGGTCGGCGTCGACGCGGCGGAATAGGGGGGAGCGCTGTCCGGGGTTTGCGGGCTTGGGGTAGTCGTCGTGGCGGTGTCGGTACTCTCGTGCTTGCTGTGGGCCTTTGAGGCCGAGCCCGGCGGCGATGTAGTCGTATCCGACGAGGTCACGGCTGGCCATGGTCATCCTCCTGCGAGTCGGTGAGGTCGTGGTGAGCGTGGATGGTGGGGCGGCGCCAGTCGGGGTCTGTCTCCTCGAGCTCGCTCGAGGTGAGGATCATCTGATTGGGGTCGGTGGTGCCGCGGTCAAGTCGGGCGCGGATGCTGGTGCCGAGCCGGTCGATGTAGCGGTGGGCGGGGGAGTGCGCCCAGTCGCCGGCCTTGCTGCAGGCGTCGATGTAGGCCAGGCGGGTGCGTTCCAGCTGGAGGATGAGGTCGTCGACGAGAGTGGGCGTGAGGAGTTCGGCGACGGGCTGCCACTTGTAGGGTTCCGCGGATGCGGCGAGCGCGGCGTCGGTGAGGATCTGGCCGAGGGTGTCGGCGGAGGTGACGAGGCGTTCGTGGTGGGTGGAGAGTTCGTCGTCGTCGCTGAGTGCGGCGACGGCTGCGGTGACGAGGAGGTCGATGCTGTCGCGGTGGAGCATCAGCGGGTGCCTTTCGTGATCGGTGTGAGGGTGCGGGTGATCGACGAGGTAGGCGGCACCCGGCTGGAGCTGCTGGGAAATGTCAGGTTCACAACAGGCTCGGACCACCTTCCCGCGCGGGGCGGGGGTGCTCGACAGCCGGGTGCCTTGGCTCATGATATCTGCGGTGCTGCGGCGAGCGCTGCGCGGTACGTGTTCGGTGTGGGTGGGGTTGGTGGGGTCGGTCATTGGTCTTTTTCCCAGATCTTGTAGGCCTGGTGGAATTCGGGGGTGTCGTCGAGGCCTTGGGTGACGAGGCGGTCGAGGTGGTCGTTGAGTTCGGTCTGTGACATCTGGCGAGGGTCGGGTTTTTCGCGCTGCTGCAGGCGTGCGGTGCAGGCGCGATCGTTGGAGCACTCCCATCCTTCTGAGCCCCAGGGCACGAACCCGCGTGTTCCGATGCGGTGGCATCGGTGGCATTCGAGGGTCTCGCCCGGTTTGCGATCGCCGGCGCTCACCCGGGTCGCTCCTGGGATGCGGCGAGCGCGGCGCGGTGACGGCGGGCGAATGCGGTGTGGTCGGTGCGGCTCATGTGTCGGGTGAGGCGGGCCTGTGCTTCGCGCGGGGTGCCGCCTGCGCTGGAGAATCCGCATCCGGGCTTGGGGCAGTCGATCAGTGTCTCAGTCATCGAGGGTGCCTCCTTGGGTGGATGCGGCGAGCGCGGGCGGATCCCAGGTGCCGTCGGGGTTGAGGGGCGGTTTGCCCGCGTCGACCCACCGGCTCACGGTCGCCCAGTCGGGGCGGGGGCCGGGTGGGCGCTCGCCGCGGGTGCTCATGCTGCGCCTGCCGGGGTGCCGACGGCCCAGAGGCGGCCTGCGCGGGCGGCGTCTCCGAAGCGGGTGAACCGGTAGCGGGTGACGTCGCCTTCGATGTAGGTGGCGAGGATGTAGGGGTGGTCGGTGGTGGGGGCGCTGGGGTCGGTGCGGTAGGCGATGGCGGCCGCGTAGCCGGGGCTGAGCCAGTCGTTGCTGGGGGAGGGTTCGAACTTTTCGAAGGGGGCGTCGAGGTCGGCGTAGAGGCCGGTGACGGCGAAGAACTGGCCGACGCTGTCGTACAGGCCGGACTGCATGGCGGGGGTGGGGTCCGCTGCGGTGATCTCGACGTGTGCGAGGAAGTCTCGGGGGGTGACGCCCTGGGCGATCATGGTGTTCCCTTCGGGTGGGAGGCGGCGAGCGCCCGTCCTGAAAAACTATTGTTGTGAACCTGACATTTACAGTCTAGCGGATGTCCCCGACATTGGGAACCCCGGGGAGGAGGTTTGTGGCCTCCTCCCCGGTCGCTGTCAGGCCTCCTCGGTCTCGTACACCTCGGACTCGATGACCGTCAGCGTTCCCATGCTCGCCTCTTCGGCGATCTCGGTTACGTCGAAGTCCTGGAGGGCGAAATCGCCCGCCGCGTCACCGTCGACGGCGCGGCGTGTGGTCGTCCACTCGACCGTGATCCGCAGTGTCACGTCGTAGTCGCGTTCGCGACGCGGGCCGTTCATGGCCTCGGCCATGCGGTCGTACTCCTGGCAGAAGTCGGCGTTGTCGGCGATGCGGCCCGCGCGCTCCCAGAACTCCGTGAGACGGTAATCGCCGCCGTCGGTGATCTGCTCGGTGCGCAGCTGCTCGATGGTGCGATTGCGCGCGACGATCGCCTCATCCTTCTCGGCGAGCGCGCGCTGCGCGGCCGCCAACTCCTCGCGCGCCCGCTCGAGCTCCCCGCTGAATCCGGCCCGTCGGTCGGTGACCGCCGGTGCCGGCGGAAACACCATGGTGCCTTCTCCGAGAGCGGCCGGGGCGGTGGTGGTGATGTCTGTCATGTCTTCTCCTAGGTGGTGTTGTGAACCTGACATTTACAGACTACGGGGGGCCACCGACATTGCTGTCGGCAGCCCGCCCGCCGCCGCTATTGCGGGTCGAAGAATGCTCCGGGCGTGCTGTCCGTCTCGGGGTTTCCATCCCAGATCGGCGCATCGTTCAGGTTGACGCGGATGCGGCCGGTGGCCGCGCCGGTGTCAATCTGCACCACGATCGCCTCCGGCGTGCCTGCGACTCTCATGTCGGGGTGAGCGGGCCAGGCGGCGACGTGGAGATCGCGGCTGTCGTAGAGCAGCTCGGTTGGGCGCTGTGCGCGGTCGGCGTCGAGTGCGGCGATGATCTGCTCACGGATGTAGTGCGCGGACACCTCCTCCACGTCGGGGTCGCTCTCCTGGTCGTCCTCGAACTGCTCGGCGTCGATGAGAGTGAACGCCTTCATCTGCTCGTCGGCGATCTCGGCTGTGGTCTTCATGTCCCAGTCTCCCTAATGTTGTGAACCTGACATTTACAGACTACGGGGGGCCTCCGACATTGGGATTCCGCCAGGGGGAGCGGGGGTCGCCGTCCCCTGGCGGTTCCGGTTACACCCGTGTGCCGTCGAGTCCGTCGAGGAGCCAGGTGACGGATTCCGTGACGTCGCCGTCACCGGCGAGCGCGGCGCGCACGTTGGCGATCGCGGTCGGCAGATCTCCGGGCACCAGCCCGTTGACCTGGGATGCCTGGGAGAGGAGAGCCCCGGCGCGGTAGCGGCTGATCGTCTGCCCTGGCTCGTCGGCGTCTCGGGTGTCCCATTCCTCGTCGACAGTTGTCGTCGCCTCGGGCAGCGCCTCGGTGAGGCTCACGACGGCTGCGACCCACTCGTCGGGCATCCATTTCGAGTTGCCCTGCACGTGGTGCGTGCCGTCCTCGTCTGTCCACGCTGTCGTGTCGTACACGTGACCGTCGGCAAGCTCGGCGAGCTGCTCCGCGGTGAGGTCGGGGGCGTTGGTGATGGTGGTGGTCTGTCCCATGATGTTCTCCTGTGAGGTGAGGCTGTGGGGTGCCCCGGGGGTTCCCGGGGCACCGGTGGTTGTCAGCGGGTGAAAACCCACTCGGGGAGCATTCCCTGAGCGACCAGCTCGGCCATCAGATCTGCCATCGACAGCGTGGGATCAGCCGCCCGTGCGAGGTCGATGTAGAACGACGCGTGAGTGGAGGAACCCAGCGCCCACGACAGCCACCCGCACGCGGTGAGGAGCGCGGCTGCGCTTTCCTCCGTGGGGGCGTGCGCTGCGGCGATCCGGCAGACCGCCAGAGCGCCCTGGAGTCGGGTAACCTCGGGGCGCGAACCCTGCCCCAGGATGACGCCGCCCACCTCATCCGCGATCGGCGCACCGTTCAGGAACGCCTTCTGAGCGGCGAGGGTTTCGCGGCCCTGCCCCTCCGTCGTCGCCCATTGTGCGAGCGCGACATCACGGAAGATCGGCAGCGACACCAGGCCGGTCAGCACGGCCACCTTCTCGGCGTCCAGCGCCTCCACGTTCCAGGTGAGCACGTCCTCGAACAGAGCGCACGCATCCACGCTTTCCGGGTGAGGCAGCGGGGCGTTGAAGATCCGCACCCGCAGCGCCTCATCGACCACGGGGAGGGATGCCCCGGAGGTCTGGTCGCCGTCGCGCACCAGATCCGGCCCCGGCAGCGCCGGGAGGGTGTCGAGGGGGCGGGCCGCTCCCTCGAAGTACTCGCCCCAGGTGGTCGGGGTGACGAATGCCACGGTGGCGACGTCCAGGCCGATGAACGATGCCGCGCTCAGCAGGGTTGCGGCCAGCCCCTCGTGCTCCGAGTCGGTGCCGTCGGTGTAGATGACAGCCGCGAAGCCCGTCACGCCCTGCACGCGGCACGTGAGTCCCATCACCTGCGCGACCATGGCCGGGTAGACCTCGGCGTCGGTCGGGAGATCGACCCGCATAGCGCTCGTGGCGCGGGTGCCCGTGAGCGGGGCGATGACCAACGAGTGCGCGGGCATGTACCCCAGCAGTGCGGTGACCGCTCCGACCAGTTCGCCGACTCCCTCGGCCTTCAGAACCTTCTTCTCAGTCATGATGTGTGTCCTTTCGAACTGTTGTTGTGAACCTGACATTTACAGATTACGGGGGGCCACCGACATTGGGTTTCGTGACCCTGGATGAGGGGCCGCCGTCACCCGGATAGGTGACGGCGGCCGACGGCTCAGAGGATCTTGAAGCCGCCCGAGGCGCGGAGGAACGCGGCGAACTCGCGCACGTTCTCCGTGTCGAACGGGTAGCTCGCCGCCCAGTGCTCACGCGTCCCCACGCCAGCGCAGCCGTTGCACCCGCCGCGTCCGGTCGCCGGATCGCGAGGCTTGTCGTAGCCGTGGGCGACGCCGATCTCATCCGTGCGCAGTCCCGTGCTGTTGCACAGGTTGCACGCCTCGCGGGGGAGAGCGGCCACCTCAGCGGCGTACGCCGTCGAGTAGGCATCCACGGCCCCGGATGCGAGATCCGCGTCCAGAGCGTCGGCGAGAGCGATCGACTCGGCGGCGTTCAGGCCGTCGCCGCTGTTGCTGTGCCACTCGGCGCAGCTCGACGCTAGCTCCGGGTGCGTCCGCAGGATGTAGTCGGCCAGCGGCCGCCACCACCACACGTTGTTGCGGAAGTACTCTCCGACCTCCGACGTGGCCGCCTCTCCGTAAACGTCCATTCCCATGGTGTGTCCTTTCGGTTGTTCCTGTTGTGTGAACCTGACATTTACAAACTAGGGGGGGCCTCCGACATTGGGATTCCGCC
>NZ_SJYZ01000052.1:0-5268 GCF_004337555.1 Microbacterium sp. PI-1
CTCCGCTCGCTGCGCTCGCAGGGACGAGCGCCCGGCAGGCCGGGCGCTGCCGCGCGGGGTGCGGGACCGCTGCGCGGCCCCTCCGGTGGTCCGGGCACGGCCTGCGGCGCTGCGCGCCTGCGGCTCGATCCTGCGCAGGGGTTCCGCCACCCTGGTCCCGCTTTGGCTCTTGCTCCCGCTCCCCCAGCCCGCGGCTCTGAGGCGCTGCGCGCCCTTGCCGATCTGGCTCGCGTGTCCCAATGTCGGAGGCCCCTCGTAGATTGTGAATGTCACATTCACTACCAGTCCCGGGAGGACGACGTGGAACCCAACATCAGCCGAGCGCTTCGCATCGACAAGTCCGCGGCAACGCGCCAGCGGGACGCTCAGGCCGCGGCCCAGGAGCGGGTCGCTCAGTACTACGACGCACGGTACGGCTCCGAGTTCGGAGCCCTGGTCCGCAACACCAACGACTTCGACTTCTGAGAAAGGCCCATCATGACCGCGTCACTTCCCACCCTGAACCGCCAGACCAATCCCCTGCTGACCGTGATGCGCGCCGCGGGGCGCGCGGGTGTCGCCGTCCTGCTGTGGGGCAAGCCGGGCATCGGCAAGTCCTCACTGCTGGGTGCTCTGGCCGAGGCGGAGGGGTTGCCGATGGAAACGGTGATCGCCTCTCTCCGCGAGCCCGCTGACTTTGCGGGCCTCCCGGTCGTACAGGACGCGGGGGTCGCGCTGTCGGCCCCCGCGTGGGCCACCCGGCTCGCCGCCGCAGACGAGGGCTATCTGTTCCTCGACGAGTTGACCACCGCCCCGCCCGCGGTGCAGGCCGCAGCCCTCCGGGTGGTGCTGGATCGGGTGGTGGGCGATCTCGCTCTGCCGCGAGGCGTGCGGATCGTGGCGGCGGCGAACCCGCCCGAGCAAGCCGCGGACGGATGGGACTTGGCCGCGCCCATGGCGAACCGGTTCCTGCACATCGACCACACGCCGGCTACCGACGACTGGATCGACGGAATGACCACCGGGTTCCGGGTCGCCGCCTCCGGGCGGGTGCTGGACTACTCCCCGATCCTTCGCGCCGCGAGCCGTGCCGAGGTCGCGTCGTTCATCCGCACCCGCCCCGATCTGCTGCACGCTCTCCCCCAGGACGACGCGGCGAGCGGGCGCGCATGGCCCTCGCACCGAACGTGGACGATGACCGCTGACGTGCTGGCGTTCCTGGACCCCGGCGACACCCCGGCCACCCTGCTCGCCGCGAGCGGGTTGGTGGGCGAGGGGGCCGCGACCGAGTACATCGCCTGGCGGTCCTTGAATGACCTCCCTGACCCCGCCGACGTGCTGGCCGATCCCGAGTCGGTGTCGTGGGCGACCCTCGAACCGTCCCGCGCGTGGGCGACCCTCACCGCCGTCACCGCCTACGCAACCGCGAACGGCACCAAGACGGGCTGGCTGTCGGCGTGGGCACCGCTCGCGGTCGCGGCGGGTGCCGGTTTGCAGGACGTGGCGGCGGCGAATGCTCGCGCGCTGCTCAAGTCCCGTCCTACCGGCACCAACCCGCCGTCGAGCGCGAAGGCGTTCCTGGCGATCCTCACCGAAGCCGGACTGATCCCCCAGGAGGTTGCAGCATGAACCCGACGATCCGCGCGCTGACGGACGACGAACGCCGCGCGCTGGCCGCGGCTCGTCTGGTGGCAGTCGAGTCCGCGCCCTACCTCGCGCACGCCCTGTTCACCGCGCGACCGGTCGCCGCCGAGGGGCTGGCAACGTTCGCCGTGGATCGCCACTGGCGGCTCTACGTCGATCCCGTCACGCTCACCGAGTGGGGGCCGGTCGTGGCCGGTGCCGTCCTCGTGCACGAGGTCTGCCACCTTGTGCGCGACCACGCCGGACGGGCCGAGTCGCTTCCCGGCCCGGTCGATCACACGCGGTGGAACTACGCCACCGACGCCGCGATCAACGACGACCTGCTCGCGGCTGGCCTTCCGCTGCCCGAGTGGGTCGTCACCCCTGCCGCGCTCGGCATGGATGAGGGCGGCGTGGAAGAGGTCTACTACGGCGTGCTCACGCCCGAGCCGCCGCAGACCGAGGTCGGTTGCGGATCGGGCGCGGGCGACCCCGTACAGGACTGGGAGCCGGGCCTGGACGACCCACAGACGCCGGGGCTGGACGACGGCCAGGTGACCATCACCCGCCGCAAGGTCGCACACGACGTGCGGGATGCAATCGCTCAGGGACGCGGCACCGTCCCGGCTGGCATGGCGCGCTGGGCGAGCGACGAGCTGCGAGCACCCAGCGTGCCGTGGCGGAAGGTGCTCGCCGGGATGGTGCGCCGCACCGCGGCCCTCACCGCGGGCCGGATCACCTACACCTACACGCGACCCGGACGCCGCCGCCTCCCCCAGATCGTGACGCCCGCCATGCGCGCTCCCCGCGTCACCGCCGCCGTCGTGGTGGACACGTCCGGGAGCATGACGAAGGCCGACCTCGACACGGCGCTGGCGGAGGTCAGCGGCGTCCTCAAAGCCGTGGGCGGCACCGTCCGGGTGATCGCGTGCGACGCCGCGGCCGCGTCCGCTCGCCACGTCCGCAACGCTCGCGACGTGCAACTGATCGGCGGGGGCGGCACCGATATGCGCGTCGGGATCACCGCTGCCGAAGCGCTCAAGCCGACCCCGGACGTGACGGTCGTGCTCACCGATGGAGACACCCCCTGGCCCGACTCACCGGGGCGCTCGCGGCTGATCGCCGTGCTCACTCGCGAGCACGGCATGAGCCGCGTGCCCGCATGGGCGCGTGCGATCCACGTCCCCACCGGCTGAGCGGGTCCAATGTCGGAGGCCCCTCCTAGAGTGTGAATGTCACATTCACTATCGCTAGGAGGGGTTGCCATGTCACTTCGCAACCAAATCATCGAAGAGTTCAAGGCACGCAATGACGGCCAGGAGCCTTCGGGCTCATACGTCCGCCTCATCGAGCGCCACCGGGTGAGCGAACTCGAGCCGACGAGCGATGAGGCGCGACGCATCCGCGGCGACATGGCCGAGCGGGAGGCGATCACCGCCGAGGCGCTGCGCCGGTGGTTCTCGATCCGGCACGAGGGTCTGCCGATCCCGATGCCCTCCGTGACCCGTCTGGAACACGAAGTGCGCCAGGAGCGGGCGGCGGCGCGATGAGCGCCCGCCGCCCCTCCGGGGTCGCTCTGGATGCCCTTGCGGAGCGGATCTGCGCCGCGGCGGGCACCGACCTCGCCGCAGTGCTGGCCGACCTCCGGGACGGCACACCCGCAACGGCAACGCCTGACGCGATCCGGGCCGGGTGGGCAGCCCCTGACACCGTGATCCCCGAGCGTGCCGTCGAGGTGTCCGGATGAGCCTCGCGCAGTTCACGCTCGGCGCTCGGCTGCGCGCCGAGCACTCTGGCAGGGCCGTCGAGGTCGCCCTGTACGCACCCGCGATCCCGCCGCTAGGCGGCATCGCGGTGACCGTAGACAGCGACGGCGAGCGCGTCTACATCACCGCGACAGACGGCGACGTGACGCACGCGGGCAGCGACCGGGCCGGTTTGGAAGCCTTGGCTGCGCTCGGCGCGACGATGACGGACCCTCGCCGGCCCCTCATCGTCGGCACCGGCCGCGACCTCGCAATCCTCACCGCCCTCGCTCGCGCCTACCCCGACGCGGATGCCTCGCCGGTCATCGGGTGGTGGGACGAGCGCGCCGACTTCCCCGGCTCCGATGCGGTGCACATCGCCACCGACGCAGCACGCCGACGCTGGGCGCTCGGCGTGCATCCCGACCGCGAGCTCGAACCCGCGACGTGGGCGCAATGGCTCGGCATCGAGTCCACCGGCCCGCACCTGCTGCTCGACCTCGCCCGCCTCACGGCATCCGGTCACACTCTCCCCGGCCTGCTCGACGCGAGCGTGCTGGACACCGCCTCATGGCAGCGCTACGTCAAGCGCATCGGCGCCGGTCGCCCCTGGTGGGCAAGGGACTCACGGCAGGATGCCGCCCTGGGACTCATCGCCCGTTCGCACGCCGTCGAATGGTTCGACTCGATCCGGCTGGACGACCCCCTCGTCGCCCTTGCCGCATCCCACGACGGCACGGTCGTCCCCGGCACAGTCCTCACCCGCACCGAGGACACCGCCGTCATCGCCGCCGACCGACCGCTGAGCCGCCTCCGCGTGGACACGAAGATCACCGGGTGGCTGGGCGAGCCGATCCACGCGGGCCGCACCGACGCACTGAGCGGCAGCATCGCCACCGCGAACATCGACACCAACGCCAGGCTGACCATCACCGTCGAGGGCATCCCGAAGCGGTCGAAGGCAGGCCAACCCGGCGAGCGGGTGACTCTGCGCCCGCGCCGTGTCGATCCGCACATGCAGGCGAACGCGCGCAGTCTCGCCGCACTCGGCTACCGCCGTGGAAACAACTGGATCGCCGGACGGGGAAAGCCCGTCACGCGCCGCGGCAACGCGCCCCTGGACGTGATCGTGGCCGCAGCCGATGACTGATCGGAATGTCGGAGGCCTCCCGTAGTCTGTGAATGTCACATTCACTATCACTACGGGAGGCACCGACCATGAAGAAGGCACCCGGCACCACACCCACGCCGACCGCCGCCCCGGCGAAGCCGGCGAGCGCCACTGAGCACCTACGCAACCCGACCCTCGCGCGCGCACTCTTCGCCGTGTGGAGCGGAGACGCCGCCGTGGTGATCGACTCCCCTCCGGGCGCGGGCAAGACCCACCTCATCACCAACCTCGCCCACCAACTCCACACCCGCGCTGGCATGACCGTCGCGATCGCCGCCCAGACCCGCGCCCAGGCCGTGGACGTCGCCAACCGCACCGCCGCCACCGGCACCCCTACCGTCCTGCACGTAGACGCCGAGAAGGGACGCCCGCGTGACCTCGACAGCACCGTCACCCTGACCAGCTCGCGCAGCCTGCGCCCCGGCGCTGGCGTCATCGTCGCGACCACCGCACGCTGGCATTGGGTACCCGCCAACCGCACCGCCCACTTCGACGTGCTGCTCGTCGACGAGGCTTACCAACTCACCTTCGGCGACCTCGGCGCACTCGGCGGCATCGCCGACCAATTCGTCCTCGTCGGCGACCCCGGACAGATCGACCCCGTCGTCACCGGAGCCACCCGCCGCTGGGAAACCCTCACCACCGGCCCGCAGAACCCCGCTCCCGCCGCCCTCATCGCCGCCCACGGCGACGACGTTGCCCGCCTCCGCCTTCCCCAGACCTGGCGATTCGGCCCCGACACCACCGACC
>NZ_SJYZ01000053.1:0-3606 GCF_004337555.1 Microbacterium sp. PI-1
CGCGGGGTGGTCCCGGGCGTAGGGTCGGGGCATGGCTCACGGATCCCGGCGCAGGAACCCCGCGTCGCTGTTCGTCGCCGCGGCCGCGGTCTATGCCGCGAACTGCATGCTCGGCGCGTCGGTCGCGGCGCGGATCGTCGACACCCGGAACTTCCGGTGGCTGCATCACCTGCTCTACATCGCCACGTGCACGTCCGTCGGTGCTGCGGTCGTCTCGGGATCCGCAGGCCGGTCCCGCCAGGGCCGTCGTGCCGCACTCGCGGTGCTCCCGGCCGCTGTCCCCCTCGCCGCGATCCCGTACCTCGGCACGCACACCCGGCGGCATCCGCTGGTCGCGCTCACCGCTGCCCCCTTCATCGTCGCGGGGCTGGTGCTCTCGCGATCCGCCGCCGACCGGAAGTGACACGCATGGAACTGCTCGACGCCATCCGCCGCCGCAAGACCACGAACGGGGCTTTCCTGCCCGACCCCGTCTCCGAGGAGCATCAGCGCATCCTCCTGGAAGCCGCGGGGCGTGCGCCGTCGCAGCTGAACAGTCAGCCATGGCGGTTCGTCGTGATCGAGAGCCGCGACACCATCGAGCAGATCGCACGCATCTCGGGCGAGAGCATGACCGAGGCGATGTCGAACGGCACGTTCTTCGAGCGCTACAAGCCGTACTTCCGCTTCAGCGAGGCCGAGATGGAGGAGAAGCGCAGCGGCATGCTCTTCGACAAGCTGCCCGCCGCACTGCGCCCCTTCACGAGTCAGGTCTTCACGAAGCGCGGGCAGACCCTCATGAACACCTTCGGGGTTCCGAAGACCCTCGGTGCCGAGAACCGCAAGCTGGTGGCCGGATCACCGCTCCTGCTCGGGGTCATGCTCGACCGGAGCGAGTATCGGCCGGGGCAGCTCTCGTCGTTCTACTCCGTGTTCAGCATGGGAGCGGCGATGGAGAACGTCTGGCTCACCACGGTCGAGCTCGGGATGGGGATCCAGTTCATCTCCTTCCCGATGGAGGTGCCTGGTCGCTGGGACGAGATCGTGCGCCTGCTTCGTGTGCCCGACGACCTGGAGCTCATGGCCGTCTACCGACTCGGCTACCTGCCGCCGGAACAGCGTCGTCCCGCGATCGACTGGTCGAGCAGTCAGCGCAAGCTCGTCTCGCAGTACGTGTTCCGCGAGAACGGCGAGACGCCGCAGGAGGGATGGGATGGCGCGCCGCCCCGGGGCGAGATCATTCCCGGTCCTCGCCCGACAGAGGCGTGAGATCGCGCAGCGCCGGTCCCTCGATCCGGGTGCCGTCGGCGCGGAAGCGTGAGGCGTGCAGGGGGCAGTCCCACGAGCACTCGGCGTCGTTCCACGTGAGCACTCCGCCCAGATGAGGGCACACCGCGCTCACTGCGCGGGTGACGCCGTCGACCGTCGATACCGCGACCGGCCGACCCGCACGGTTCGCCACCGTGCCCTGGCCCTCGGCGGGCCGCGGGACGGGGGTGGGGTGGCGTTCCGCCTCCGTCCACCCGGACGCGAGGGCCGCAGCCACCTTCCCGCCTTCCTTCGCACCGCGCCCCAGATCGGCGGGGACCGTGAGCCGTGTGCCGATCGTGGTCATCCAGGCCGCGCGCTCGCGGCGAGGGGTGCCGAGGATCTCGGCCGTGAGGCGCAGCGCAGCGGCCGGACCGTTCGAGAGGCCCCATTTGCCGTAGCCGGTCGCGAAGCGGATGCGACCGAGACCGCGTGGCATCGCCCCCACGAACGGGATGAGGTCGTACGACTCGTAGTCCTGCGCCGACCATCGATGCGTCTCCTCGGCGCCGGGGAAGTGCAATCGGGTCCAGGCGATGAGGTCGTCCACCGCTGCGGCCTCGCCATCTCCGCGACCGACCGGATGACCGTTGCCGCCGACGACGAGCTGGGCTTCTCCGCCCGGACCGTCTTCTGCATTCACCGGGCGGATCGAGCGGGTGGGGCCGTCGACCGAGAGGAAGGTGCCGTCCGGGAGGCCGCCCGGCACGCGGAAGGAGACGCAGTACGACCGCAGCCCTCGCGTCTTGGCGAAGTACAGGCCGCGGTCCGTGATCGGTGTGCCGGTCGCGAGCACGATGTGGTCGCCGAACAGCGGTCCGTCCACGGTGTCGACCCGGCCGGCGAAGGCACGTGTCCCCGTCGCCCGGACTCCGGTGTGCACCGTGCCGCCCGACGTGAGCAGCTCGGTGACGAGGGCCTGGGCCACCGCGACCGGATCGATCGTCACCTGATCGTCGAGCGCGACCGCCGCGGCCACCGGGAACGTCGTCCTCGGTCGGGTCGTCGCCATCAGCAGCCTCGTCGGCAGCCCGGCTTCCCGCGCGGCGGTGTGCTGGTCCCGGACGATCCCCGCACCGGCCGGACCCTGCGCGTAGGAATGATCGGTGCGGCGGGTGTAGGTCACGCCGGCCATGTCGGCGAACGCGGTCAGCCACTCCATCCCCGCGCGATTGGCGTCGACGTAGGCCCGCACGAGCGAGGCCGGATGGTGCCGTCGGAGCGCTTCCAGGTGCGCGCCGTGCAGGATCGAGAGCTTGCCCGTGTTCGCACCCGTCGCGAGCTCCGCGATCCCGCCCGCATCGATCACCGCGACGTCGAGTCCGGCGCGGGTGAGCATCACGGCGGTCGAGAGGCCGGTGATGCCCGCCCCGACGACGACCACGTCGTGATGCGCGCCCGCCTCGAAGGGGGAGCCCACGGGCAGGTTCTTCTCGAGCTTCCACAGTGGTCTCATTCCGACAGTCAACGTCGCGAGGAGCGAGGGAGCCACGCCCTTGACATCGACTCGGCGCGCTGGCACGCGCGACTAAGGTGGCGAGCATGATCTTCCGCCGCATCCTGCTCGTCGCCGTGGGCGGCATGGTCGGCACGGCGGCGAGGCTGGGACTCGGACTGGTGGTGCCCGACGCGGGTGGCTTTCCGGTGGCCGTGCTGCTCGCCAACGTCCTCGGAGCCGTGCTGATCGGAGTGCTGGCCGCGCGCCTCCCCTCCTCCACGGACCTCCGTCTGGCTCTCGGCACCGGAGCGCTCGGCGGTTTCACGACGTACAGCGCGTTCATGACCGGCACGGTGGAGCTGTGGGCGGACGCGCCGGTGCTCGCAGCCGCGTACGCGATCGGCAGCCTGATGCTCGGACTGGCCGGAGCGGCGCTCGGCCTGCGCTTCGGCAGACCCCGCCACGGAGCACCCGCGTGACCCCGCTGCTCTTCCTCGGTGCTGCGCTCGCCGGCGGAGTCGGTGCGGTGCTGCGCTATCTCGTCGACCTCGGTGTCGCGCGGCTCGCCGGCCGCCGCTTCCCGTGGGGCATCCTCCTCGTGAACATATCCGGCTCCTTCGCTCTCGGGGTGGTCACTGCCGCTCTCCCTGACGCGGCGTTCGTGCTCGGCGCCGGACTGCTGGGCGGATACACGACGTTCAGCACCGCGATGCTCGACACCGTCGCACTGTGGCGAGACGGCGAGCGCGGGTCCGCGGTGTTCAATGCGGTCGGGATGCTCCTGCTCGGCGTCCTCGCCGCCGCCCTCGGCCTGGCCCTCGGCACCGCCCTCTGACCCCCGCCCCCGCGGTCCCGTCCCCGTCGTGCGGTCCCGTCTTGGT
>NZ_SJYZ01000054.1:0-3417 GCF_004337555.1 Microbacterium sp. PI-1
CCCCCCTCTTCAACAAGATCGAAGCCGACGTCTTCATCGCCGGCCGACGCGCAGCTGCAGAGAACCAGAAAGGCCGCGTCCGCGCCGCAGCAATCGGAACCACCGCGCTCGCCGCAGCGCAGGAGATCTATCGGCTGCTCGGCCGTGAGGTGAACCTCGAGGATCGCGGGCAGCTGCAGGAGGTGCTCTTCGGAGATCTCGGCCTTCCGTCGACGTCGTCGACGTCGCGTGGCCCCTCGGTTGCGACCGCGGCGCTGGTGAAGCTGCAGGAGACGAACCCTCATCCCGTGTTGCACCAGCTGCTGGTCTACCGCGGCGCGATCGCTCCCGAGGTGGAGTGACTCGGATTCGTCCAGCACAACCAGTAGCGGCCGCTCCCTGAATCGAGGGGCGGCCGCTACTGGTTGTGGCTGTGTCGTGCGGTCGAACTATCCGTTGAGGGATCGCGCGACCATGACTTTGACGTTCTCGTCGTCTTCCTCGAGGCGCGAATCGACAGCGCCGACCTTGGTGTTGACGATCTTGATCCTGCCCAGGCGGAGATCTCTTGCTGAGACGTGAGCGAGCTGCTTGTCCGTCAGCCGGTAGGACTTCCAGGTCATCCACTTCCCCCGGGGAGCCTGCACGAGCGCGTTGACGCGAGCCTCGGCCTGCTGGCGCGCCGTGGGGACTGGTGAGGAGCCGAGGATCTCCTCGACGGTTCGTGCGGCGGGATCCTGCTTGAACCGTGTGACGAGGTGGCCGACGGTCTGCTCATCGAGCTTGCCGATGCCGCTGCGGATCTGCTGCAGCGCATCGTCGGCGCTGATGGGCGCGTACGTGTTGGCGTGCTCGAAGTAGAAGTCGCGGTAGAGGCCCTGGTTGAGGTGGAACTTGCCCGTGTTCTGCACGTAGGTCCAGATGCGCTGCTCGTTGTCTTCGTGCGCGATCCAGACCGGGGTGCCGGCGGTGTTTCGGACCAGATAGAGGTTCATGATGTTCCTCGCTCCATTCTCAATTGCCTACATCTTAGTTTATCTTAGTCCGTCTTGGTAGGGGGCGGGGTGGGAGGTGTTGGTGGCCCATAGGCCTTCTCGACGGCGACGACGCTGCCGATGTGGAGGTCGACCAGGCCCGGCGGGGTCGGGACGATGTTCCAGGCGTCGACCATGGTCGCGTGGGCCGCGGCGCGTGTCGGGTAGGGCTGCGTCTGATCGCGCAGCGTTTCGTAGTCGTGGTGGTAGCGGTCTTTGATCGCGGCGCCGGCTTCGGAGTGGAACTGGATCTCGACGTCCTGGTCGGTCTCACTGTGGTGCACGACGATCGAGTGCAGGCCCTTGTACGGGTTGCCGTCGACGAAGGAATGCTCGATCTCCTTCACTTCCCACCCCTTGGCGACGAGACCTTCCAGCGTCTCCTGTGCAGCAGGTACGACTCGATCGGGAGTCGGTGCGACCACGGTGTAGCGAACGAAGTCGGTGAGGCGCCCCGTGATCTCCACCGGCGTCGCTGTGGGATCAACCAGGATCCGGCTCTCAATCTTGCCCGCGAGGGATGCCGGCGACTTCATCCGATACTCGAGGTTGTGCATCCGGCAATCTGACGGGGCTGCGTCGATGATCGCCACGGTGATCTCCGGTTCGATGGCGGCGATCTCTTCGAGCTTGTGGATCGCGGCGCCGGCGACGGTGGAGCCGTAGGTGTCGTAGAGCTCTGCAGTCGACGGCGGGTGCTCTCCCCAGTCGACGTCGGGTGCGTCGTCGGTGGCCGCGGGGCGAAGGTCGTCGACGTCGACGTCGCGGAGGTGGCGGTGGTCGAGGCAGCGGCGGCCGCCGTCCTCAGATGATCTACACACGGGAGAGGGCCTCTCGTGCCGCGGCGTACTTCGCGGCCAGTCGGGAGCGGGTGACGTCGTCGAGCAGGGCAGTGCGGGCCGGATCGGTGTTGTCGTCGATGTCGGCGTCTTTCACCTGTCGCGCGAGGGGGTTCCGACTGACACGGGCGTAGTAGTCGGCGCGCGGTTCGCCGGGCCGGTGGGTGATTGCATCGACGGCATCGACCACTTCGAGAGGGAACTCCGCCTGCAGGTCGACCAGCTGCACGTCGGTGTCTTCCACGACGTCGTGGAGCCAGGCGATCGCCTCCAGCAGCTCATCCCCCTGCACGCGAGCGACGACCCGCGCGGGGTGATCGATGTAGGGCTGACCGCTCTTGTCGACCTGGCCGGCGTGCGCGGCGCGGGCGATCGCCTCAGCTCGTGTGCTGATCTGATCTGTCATTTTGTGTCCCCCTCTACCTTCATCTTAGAGAGGGGGTCCGACACCGCTCAGGCTCGGGCGACGATCAGCTCATCCCAGTGCGTCGTGGCGCGTTTGGAGAGCATGCCGCGGTGCATCTGCCAGGACGGGCCGGGGCGCATCCCTCCCCACCCGAGCCCGAGGACCTCACGCCCGGCCTTCTTCTGCACCTGGTCGATGATGGTGGCGATCCCGGCGTCTTCGTGAGCATGACGGAACAGCTCGAGCGGTTGGATGACTGCTGCCGGTTTCAGGTCGGTGAGCATGACTCCCGCTCGCGCCCACTTCACCCCTTCCTCGATCTGCGGGAGGAGCCGGTGCGCGGCGCGGGTGAGCTCCACCGGGTCGGCGGTGGGGAACGGCAGTCGCACCATCTGTGACGGGTAACGGATCTGCTCCGTGTAGTGGCTGGTGCCCGCGAAGGCGGTGAGGATCTTCGCCACCTGCTGGTGCTTCATGAGCCGGGTCGACGCCTGCTGAGCGTAGATCGACAACGCCTGGCGCATCCCATCTCGGGTGGTGACCTTCTCGGAGAAGCTGCGGGACACGATCAGCTGATCCTTTTTGCCGGTGCGATCCTCCTCGGCGGCGATCGCCGGCACCCCGCGCAGCTCGAGCGCCGTGCGCATCACGACGACGTTGAACGCCTTCCGAATGAGGACGGGATCCGCGGCCGCGAGATCCGCGATCGTCGTGATGCCGATGCCGGCCAGACGGCGCTCGAGGCGAGACGCAATCCCCCACACCTCGGAGACCGGCAGCCGGGACATGAGGGCGTGGCGCCACTCGGGCCTGGTCGCCGTCCACACGCACACCCCGCCGAACACCTCGAGGCGCTTCGAGATTCTGTTGCTCAGCTTCGCTAATGTGCGTGTCGGTGCGATGCCGACGCAGACCGGGACGCCGATGAGCCGGCGGAGGGTGTCCTTGATGTCTCGGCCGAGGGTGGCCATCGCCTCGGGGTCTTTCGCGATCCGTGGACTCACCTCGAAGAACGCCTCATCGATCGAGTAAATTCTGACCCCCGTTCCGGCGTGTTGCGTGGGTCGGATTCTGTCATCGCAGTGAGGCTGGCCGGGTGCCTCGAACCGCCGCCTGGAACCTCCACTTCGTGACCGATCTCAAGATGCGAGCGGACGAC
>NZ_SJYZ01000055.1:0-2629 GCF_004337555.1 Microbacterium sp. PI-1
CGGGGCATCGGCCGTGACCGCGCCGTCGACCCACTTCGCGCGGCGCCTGGAACAGCACGACGTCTTCCCGCAGGTCGACGTGATCTGGAACGGCATCGACGACGACCTGCGCGCGCAGACGCTCGCCGCGCGTCCCGCGACTCGGGAACCGGGACGGCCGCGATTCGTGTGGCTCGGACGGATGAGTCCGGAGAAGCGCCTGCTCCCGTTCCTGGAGGCCTTCGTCGCCTCGGGCGTCGATGCGGACCTGGAGATCATCGGCGGCGGCGCTCAGCGTGCGGCCGCCGAGAAGGTCGTCCGCGGGGTCGACGGCGTGCGATTCGCCGGACGGCTGACCTACGCGCAGACGCTGGAGCGGATCGCCGCCGCCGACGCGCTCGTGCAGACCTCGATCGGCTTCGAGACCCAGGGGATGACCCCCTTCGAGGCGGCCACGCTCGGCACGCCCTCCGTGATCTGCGACCCCGACATCGGCGCGGAACTCGGCGGCGGCCTCTGGGCGGTACCGGATGCCGACCCTGGGGCGTCGAGCCGGGACATCGAGGTGCAGAGGGTCACCGCACTCGCGGAGACCCTGCGGCGGGCCGCCTCCGACATCGCGGCCGGCACCGCCCCCGTTCCGGTCCCCGAGGTCGCCGAGGCGTTCCGGCAGTCCTCGCGCACGGCCGCCATGATCGCCGTCTACGAGCGGGTGCTCGCGAGGCCCTGAGAACTCGCGATCCCGAGCACGTGTCGGGGTGACGGGGCGATGCTGTCCGCTCTCAGAGGAGACGCCGTCCGCTCTCAGATGAACTGGAGCAGCGTGATGGCGATGCTGGTGAAGACGAACCCGATCGCGCCGACTCCCGCGATGCCGATCGCCATGCCGGTGAGCAGTCTCGACCCGGCGCGGCGCATCGCGATCAGACCCAGGATCAGCGCCACGACATAGACGAAGAAGCTCAGGATGCCGATCCCGTTGTCGAACGCGAGCATGAACTCGTATCCGCCGACGCCGCCACCGCTGTAGACGAATGGCCGCACGATGGATCCGAACAGATTGATCGCGAAGGTGGCCACGGCGATGATGAAGGCCGCGCGAGCGAGCGGATTGCTCTCGCGGACGGGTGCCGGTGCGCCGGAAGGGGCCAGCGGATAGGCCTGGGGAGCCGGGTTCGCCGTCGGATACGCCTGTGGCGGGGCGGCCGCCTGCGGTGCTGTCGGATACGGAGGAGCGCTCGGGTACCCCTGCGCCGTGGCGGGGTACTGAGGTGCGGCGGACAGAGGCGTGGCGGCTGGCGGCGGTGCCGCCGGAGCGGCCGGGAGGTCGTGTCCGGAAGGCGGGATGGGAGGCTGCACGGGCTCGCTCATGAGGTCGAGCGTAGCCGTGGGGTGCCGGATGTGCACCGCGCCTCGCCTTGCACCGAGGTCACCGGTAGAGGCGTCCGGACTCCGCTTCCTGGTGGAGGTCGCGGCCGGCGAGGCGTCTCCAGTCCGTCGGCACGCGACGGTAGCCGTCGCGGCGGAGCTCGACGAACGTGGCGATCGTCGCCCAGGCGGCGAGGGCGAGAAGTGCGATGACGAGTATCATGGCAGAAACGCTACGTTCATCGTTGAACCGCCACGAGTGGCAGAGAAGACTCTGAGCGTATGAAAACTGCCATTCGGGAGCGTGTACATGAAGACGGTCGCCTGCGTCATCCAGGACGGGTTCGCACCTTTCGAGTTCGGCGTCGCGTGCGAGGCGTTCGGCCTCGATCGCGCTGACGACGGTGTGCCGAACTTCGACTTCCGCATCGTCGCCCCCCGCGCGGGCGTCGTGGCGTCGAAGATCGGTTTCTCGGTCAACGTCGAGCACGATCTGACGTTCGCCTACGAGGCGGATCTGGTGGTGTTCTGCCCCCTTCCCCGGGAGCATTGGGGAGACATCGATCCGCTGCTGCTCGACCTCGCCAGGCACGCCGTCGCGCGTGGCGCCTGGGTGATGAGCGTCTGCAGCGGATCCTTCATCCTCGCGGCGGCCGGGGTGCTCGACGGTCGTCGAGCCACCACGCACTGGATGTACGCGCACACCATGGCGGACATGTACCCGCAGATCGACATCGACCCCGACGTGCTGTTCGTGCAGGACGGGAAGGTCATCACCAGCGCGGGCACGGCAGCGGGGATCGATGCCTGCCTGCACCTGCTCCGTCAGGAGGTCGGCGCCGAGCTCACCAACCGCATCGCACGGCGCATGGTCGTTCCGCCGCAGCGTGACGGCGGACAGGCGCAGTTCATCGACCGACCGATCCCGCAGGTCCCCACCGACTCGCTCGCCGCGGTGGCGGACTGGGCCGTCGAACACCTGCGAGACGATCTGGGTGTCGAGCAGCTCGCCGCCAGGGCGCTGATGTCGCCGCGCACCTTCGCCCGGCGGTTCAAGGCCGAGTACGGTGCGACACCCGCGGCCTGGCTCGCCCGTCAGCGCATCATCCACGCGCAGCGCATGCTGGAGCGCACCGGTCTTCCGCTCGAGCACATCGCGGATGAATGCGGTTTCGGGTCGGCGGCGGTGCTGCGGCAGAACTTCGCCCGCGTCCTCGGCCTCACCCCCACGGCCTACCGCGCGCGATTCTCCTGCGTCGAGGAGCCGGCGCTTCCCGCCGCC
>NZ_SJYZ01000056.1:0-1796 GCF_004337555.1 Microbacterium sp. PI-1
GGGTGAGAACGAAACGCGAATACCGACAAGTTTCGTGAGACAACCGGCAGTTTCGGCAGCGCACCACTCACCCGCCTTTCCGGGGATGTTCTGTCTCACCAACCGACAACTCTCGTGAGATCGGACAGCAGTTTTCGACAGGTCTGTCTCACTGGATCTGTAGAAATCTCACCGACCTGTAGAACGTCTCGCTGCCTCAGTGATGCTCGAGCTCGTCGCCACCTTCCTCATCACTGCTGTCGGTGCTCTGGTGGCGTGGTGCGCGGACGCCTCTCGTCGCGGCACCGTGCGCAGGCGCGGATCCTCGGGTACCGCACCGCCCTCACGGTGCGCGATTCGAAGGCGTGGATCGTGGTTCACCGCGCGATGGCGCCGCTGTTCTATGTCGCTGGTGGCGGGGCCGTTCTCGCCGGGCTGGCGGGCGGGGGAGCTGGTGCTGCTCGGCATCACTGCAGCTGTGCCGTTCGTCCTCGGGGGAGCGATCGTCTGGCTGCTCCTGTGGATGATTCTCTCCGGCCTCCCCGGGGCGGCGGCCGCGCGAGACTGCAGGGGGCTGGGTGACCAGGTGACGGCGGAGCACATCCCTCGGTGATGGGAGAACGGGCACCCGAGCAGCGATCGCCTTTGGGTGACACAAACCCGCTTTGAGTGACACAGGTTCCCCGGGCGGTGACACTGTGTGTCACGTAAAGAGCGAGCTGCCGCCTGGTGATGAAGGTGGAGCACGTCCTCGGCGTTCCCCGCTTGCAGCGAGCTCGAGCGCTTCGATGCTGCCGGTGCCGGCGTCTGCTGCCGCGCTCTAAGATGACTCGGCTAGGGGACGAATACACACGATTTCCCCCGTGATTCCGGGGGAGGGGTCGCGCAGAGGACTCGTGAGCGCCCTGAGGCGGGCGTACACTCTACGAATAGGGTTTCGAGAGTTTGGGGAGCGAGTGCCTACAATAGTCGTACCTCTGTACGCGTACTCAGTGACCACGGAACCCACTCCGCTGCCGCAACTGCTCGACGCGGTCCCGGCGGGCTTCCCGAGCCCCGCCCAAGACTATGACGCCGGTCCGATCGATCTCACCGAGCTGCTGATCGAGGACCAGGCCGCCACCTTCCTCGTCCGCGTCTCGGGAACATCCATGGTCGACGCCGGCATCCACGACGGCGATGTCGTCATCGTCGACCGATCGAAGACGGCGATCTCCGGGGATGTCGTCGTCGCGATCCTGGACGGCGACTTCACCATCAAAAGCCTCGTCCGAGAACGCGGCACCTGGGCGTTGCGCGCCGAGAACGCCGAGTGGCCCGACGTCGTCGTCGACGAACTCTCCACACTCGAGATCTTCGGGGTGGTCACCGTGAGCCTCAGGTTTCATCGGAGCCGGAGATGATCGGGCACGTCGACATCAACAGCGCCTACGTGTCCTTCGAGAGAATCGTGAATCCGCGTCTCGAGAACCGCCCCTGCGTCGTGTTGAGCAATAACGACGGAATGGTCGTGGCGTCGTCGAAGGAAGCGAAAGCCATCGGCCTGGATCTCGGCAAGCCCTGGTTCGAGCTGCGGCCGCACGCGAAGAGGCTCGACCTGACTGCCCTGTCGTCGAATTATGAGCTCTACCAAGATTGCTCGAACAGGGTCATGGACGTGCTGTCTCGCTTCACCCCGGACCTGTCCATCTACTTTCTCTTCTCGAGAAGGTGTTGTTGTTGCGCTTCACCGCAGGCGCCGAGGGCAGCAGACCCCATTTCGTAGCTCGTGGCGCCATCGAGTCGGGCCGCCGTGGAGCCCCCGATAGTCCCGGAGA
>NZ_SJYZ01000057.1:0-1230 GCF_004337555.1 Microbacterium sp. PI-1
GCCGACACCCCCTCTGAGCGCCGAGGCCCCTCCTGCGCCCCGCGAACCCGACGGGGTCTCGGCGGCGTGCGGGGGCGTCGACGCGGGCTACCCGGGAGGGCGGATGCCGTACGCGGAGAGCGTGGCGCCGAGCGCATCCGGGGAGGCGATGTCGGACGACCCCCACCGGACCATCCGCCATCCGGTCACCCCTCGGATCGCGTCTTCCCGGCGCTTCTCCTCGAGCACGACCTCCTCGACGCTCCGTCCTCGGCGAAGGATGGCGTTGCGGTACTTGTCCTCTCCGTCGAACTCGCCGAAACAGTGCGAACGACGGAACCCGAAATCGACCCAGTAGTCCTCCCCTCCCGGCCCGCGCACGTGCACCTGCAGTTCGGGCGCCGCGAAGCCGAGCCTGTGCAGCTGCAGGCGACTGACGCTCTCACCCGGCAGCTGTGCGCGTCCGTCGGCGAACTCGATCACCCGTCGCGCCCGGCGCACGCCACGCGAGTGCGAGCGGAGCGCTCGCACCATCATCCGTGCCCGCCAGCCCTCGACCGCCCCGGAGTCCTGGACCTGACCCGAGACGGCCTCGCGACGGAGTGCGGCATCCGCGGCGGACAACCCGACCTCCTCGCGGGTCAGGCAGGCCAGGTCGAGGATCGTGCGATCTAGCGACGTGCACCTGATGCCATCGACGTCGACGACCTCGGCGGGAGGAACCTCGACGTCGTGCCACATCACCCCGGACCGGGTCCTCCCATGCCGGGCCCCGGCGATGACCACATGCACCTTCCGGGGTGCCAGCCGATACAACGGAAGGCCGTGCAGGACCGCGGCGGACGGCCCCCAGAACACCGGCCCCGGACCGTCGGAGTTGAGAGCGGCCGCAACCACTTCGACGAGATGACGCCCCTCGTTCCAGAGCCCATCCCATCGGTCGGCCTCGATGTAGCGACCCCGGCGCACTCGGCGGAGGGACCCCGCAGCGACACGCGATCCGATCTCCCGTTCCGTGTGCCCCTTCACGAGCAACTCGCCCCGCGTTCTGAGGAGCGAGCGGACGTCGGTGACATCGATCCTGTTCGGCATCCCGTCATCGTGAGGCCTCCGACGCCCCCTGCCACCGTCGCTCACAGGGTCGATCCCAGGTCTCGAGGTCGACCGATCGGTGCAGGAAGAGTCGCAACCGCCCCACACCCCCGCTGAGCGTCCGCACCCCCGCTGAATCGCGCAAGCACGCGGGGGCGC
>NZ_SJYZ01000005.1:0-176229 GCF_004337555.1 Microbacterium sp. PI-1
CGAGCGTCTGGACGCGGGGAGGGCGCGTCGACGAGACGGACAGAGGTGACAGGAGGCAGACGATCGGGTGGTGTGCGATCTGCACATCCGTGCGGGATGTTCGTGCGATCTGCACATGTGGGCCGGGCGCAGGGCATCGCTACTGTGGCGCACAACCCGTTCCCTCTCCCGAAGGATCCTCATGGCACGCACGGCGCACCCCGACGACTTCGCGCTCTCCCGAGTGACTCCTGAGGCCCGCAAACCCTGGTTCGGAATCGCTGTGCAGCGATTCGGTCAGGTCTCGGCCCTCTCGCAGTTCCTCCTCGGCGCGACCCTCGGCTACAGCATGACTTTCGGCGAGGCCGTCCTCGCCTTCCTCTTCGGCTCGATCATCCTCGAGGTGATCATGTGCGTGGTCGGCTTCATCGGCCAGCGCGAGGGCCTCAACACCGCACTGCTCGCCCGGTGGACCGGCTTCGGGGAGATCGGTGCCTCGCTGGTCGGGCTCGCGATCGGGATCAGCCTCATCGGCTGGTTCGGCATCCAGTCGGCCATCTCGGCACAGTCCCTCGACGCCCTGATGCCCGGTGCGCTGCCGGTCTGGGCGTGGAGCCTCATCTTCGGTCTCGCCGTCACCGCGATCGTCGCCTTCGGCTTCGTCGGCATGCAGTGGCTCGCGAACATCACGGTGCCGCTCTTCCTCATCCTGGTCGGCTGGTCGGTCATCACCGAGCTGAGCCGTCACGACATCGGCGAGCTGCTCACGGGACCGGCACCCGGACCCACGATGAGCGTCTGGGCCGGCACGGGTATCGTCGCGGGTGGTCTCATCGTCGGCGCGATCATCACGGGTGACATGACCCGCTTCAACCGTTCTCGCGCCGACGTCGTCAAGCAGACCGTGCTCGGAGTCTCGCTCGGTGAGTTCGTGATCGGACTCGCCGGTGTCCTGCTGGCGCACGCGGCCGCCACCGGTGACATCGTCGCGATCGTGACGTCGTCCGTCGGCTTCATCGGCCTCTTCATCGTGCTCACCGGCACCCTGAAGATCAACGACTGGAACCTGTACTCGTCGACCCTGGGCCTGGTGAACTTCATCTCGACGGCGTTCGGCAAGAACCTGCACCGCGTCACCACGACGATCGTGCTGGGCGTCGTCGGATCCATTCTGGCCGCGGTCGGCATCCTCGGACAGTTCACCGAGTTCCTGATCGTGCTCAGCGTCGCCTTCCCGCCGATCGCCGGCATCATGGTCGCCGAGTACTACGTGGTGCGCCGCTGGCGTCCTGAGCTCGACGCGACCCGTGAGGCCGGCACCCTTCCGGCCACCGCGCCACGCATCGTTCCCGCGACGATCGTCGTGTGGCTGGTGTCCGCGCTCGTCGGCTACTTCGTGACCTGGGGCATCCCGTCGTTGCTCAGTCTCTTCCTCTCGATGGCGCTCTACATCGTGGCGGGCAAGCTCGGCTGGGTCCGCGGTGTCGGAGTCGCGAACACGCGGCAGGCGAGCCCGGTCGAAGAGACAGCCGCGGCCTGAGCCGCCCCGAGTCAGAACCTCCTCACAGGAAAGCGAGAATCATGCACATCGGCATCGACGTCGGCGGCACCAACACCGACGCAGTCCTCATGGACGGCACCCGCACGCTCGCGGGCGTGAAGCACTCGACCACCCCCGATGTCACCAGTGGCATCATCCAGGCGATCGAGGATCTGCGGGCCGGGCACGCGTTCGAGGGCGCCGACGTCGACGCCGTCATGATCGGCACGACGCACTTCATCAACGCACTCGTGCAGGCGAGCCGTCTGGCGCCGGTCGCGGCACTCCGCCTCGGACTCCCGGCGACGCGAGCTCTGCCGCCGCTGATCGACTGGCCCGACGTGCTGGTCGAGGCGACGCAGGCCCGCAGCTATCTCGCCCACGGGGGCTACGAGTTCGACGGCCGACCGATCTCACCCCTCGACCCGGACGAGATCCGGGCGCACGCCGAAGACATGAAGTCGCACGGTATCCGCTCGGTCGCGATCTCGTCGGTGTTCAGCCCGGTCAACCACGACCTCGAGGTGCGGGCGGCAGAGATCGTCGCAGAGGTGCTGGGGGCGGATGCCGCCATCTCGCTCTCCCACGAGATCGGACGCATCGGACTGCTGGAGCGCGAGAACGCGACGATCATCAACGCCGCGCTGCGCGAGCTCGCGTCCGAGATCGTCGATGGGCTGACCTCCGCCGTGCGCGCCCAGGGCATCGAGGCGCCGATCTTCCTCAGCCAGAACGACGGCACGCTCATGGACGAGGAGTACGTGCGTCGCTACCCGGTCGCGACGTTCGCCTCCGGTCCGACGAACTCGATGCGCGGAGCAGCCGCGACGAGCGGTCTGGACGACTGCGCCGTGATCGATGTGGGCGGCACCACGGCAGACATCGGGCTGCTGATCAACGGCTTCCCGCGGGAGACCGCGAACGAGGTCAAGGTCGCCGGCATCCGCACCAACTTCCGGATGCCGGACGTCCTCTCGCTCGGCATCGGTGGCGGCAGCATCGTCGATGAGGAGACTGCGGAGGTCGGACCGGCATCCGTCGGGTACAAGCTGACCACGGAAGCGCTGGTGTTCGGTGGATCGACCCTGACCGCCACGGACATCGCGGTCGCGGCCGGCCGCGCCCACGTGGGCGACGCGAGCAAGGTCGCGCACCTCGACCCCGTGTTCGTCGAGCGGGTGCTCGCCCGCATCGCCGAGCGTGTGTCGGAGGCGGTCGACCGCATGCGCACGTCACCCGAGCCCATCGCGGTGGTCGCCGTCGGCGGAGGCTCGATCCTGCTCCCCGACGAGCTGCCGCTGTTCGGCACCGTGCACCGACCTGAGAATTACGCGGTCGCGAACGCCATCGGCGCCTCGATCGCACAGGTCGGCGGTGAGATCGACAAGGTCTACGCGATCGAGCCCGGTCGTCGTGACGAGACACTCGCCGAGGTGCGCGCCGAGGCGGTCGACAAGGCGATCGCGGCGGGTGCCAAGCCCTCGACCGTGTCGATCATCGACTTCGACGAGGTGCCCATCCCGTATCTGCCCGGCAACGCCACGCGCATCCGCGTCAAGGCGGTCGGCGACCTCGACATGGGGGCGTGACATGAGCTGGACGATCACCCCCGCCCACATCGACGGGCTCGCTCGCGGTGCCGCCGTGCTCGGCACGGGAGGCGGAGGGGATCCGTACATCGGTGCCCTCCTCGCGCGTCAGGCCCTGACCTCCGGCGACGTCACGGTCGTCGGACTCGACGAGGTGCCCGACGATGCGCTCGTGCTGTTCGTCGCGATGATGGGCGCGCCGACCGTCATGGTCGAGAAGCTCCCCAGCCTCGCCGAGGTCATCGAACCGGTCAAAGCGCTCAGCGTCCACCTGGGCCGTCCGGTGACCCACATCGCGTGCGCGGAGGTGGGCGGAGTCAACTCCACCATCCCGATCGCCGCCGCGGCCGCCCTCGGACTGCCGCTGGTCGATGCCGACGGCATGGGTCGCGCGTTCCCGGAGCTGCAGATGGTGCTGCCGACGCTGTACGGCGTGACGGCATCGCCCCTCGCGTTCAGCGACGAGAAGGGCAACACGGGGGTGCTGCAGACGGCCGACAACTCGTGGACCGAACGCATCGCTCGCGTGGCCTGCGTCGAGATGGGCTGCTCGGTCATGATCTCCGGGTTCTCCATGTCCGGCTCGGCGGCGCGCGAGTCGCTCGTCGCGGGTTCGCTGTCCCGCTGCATCGAGATCGGGCAGCGCATCGCGACGGCACGCGAGGAGAAGTCCGATCCGGTCGACGCGGTCGTCCGGCTCCTCGGCGGACGCGAGCTGTTCGACGGGAAGGTCGTCGACGTGCACCGCGCCACCACCACGGGCTTCGCGCGTGGCCGTGCTCGCATCGACGGGGACGCCGACCGCTCGCTGACGCTGCAGTTCCAGAACGAGCACCTGGTGGCCGAAGCCGACGGCACGGTCCTGGCGACCACGCCCGATCTGATCATGGTGCTCGACGGCGAGTCCGGTGAGCCGATCACGACCGAGGGACTGCGTTACGGACAGCGGGTCCGGGTGATCGCGGCTCCGGCCGATGAGCGCTGGCATTCGGACGCCGCCCTCGCGATGGTCGGCCCGGGGTACTTCGGGTACGACATGGCGGCCCACCGCTTCGACGGCAGCATCTCCACCGGAACCGTGTCGGCGGGAGCGACGGCATGAGCTGGCAGCTCACCGCGGCCGACCTTCCCGATCTCGCTCGCGGCGCGACCTTGCTCGGGACCGGTGGGGGCGGTGACCCGTACATCGGCAAGATGCTCGTCGAGCGCGTGCTGGGCGAGGGGAGCATCACGATCCTGGATCCGGACGAGCTCGCCGACGATCTGTTCGTGATCCCGACCGCCCAGATGGGTGCGCCCACCGTCATGGTCGAGAAGATCCCGGCGGGCACCGAGCCCACGCTCGCCCTGCGCACGCTCGAGGAGCACCTCGGACGCACGGCGGATGCCACGATGCCGATCGAGTGCGGCGGCATCAACTCGATGATCCCGCTCATCGTCGCGGCCGAGACGGGCCTGCCGGTGGTGGATGCCGACGGCATGGGCAGGGCGTTCCCCGAGCTGTCGATGGAGACGTTCGCCGTGTACGGCGTGCATGGATCGCCCCTCGCGCTCGCGGGAGAGCGCGGCGAGAAGGTCGTGATCGACACGGGAGACGACGACCGGCAGATGGAGTGGCTCGCCCGCGGCATCACGATCCGTCTCGGCGGCGTCGGCCATATCGCCGAGTACGCGATGACCGGCGCGGACGTCCGGCGCACCGCCGTCCCGCGCACGATCTCGATGGCCCTCGCGCTGGGCCGCGCCATCCGTCTCGCCCGGGAGGAGCATCGTTCACCGTTCGAGGCGATCGCCTCGACCCTCGCGACGACGCTCTACCCGCACCTTCGGGAACTCTGCGTCGGCAAGGTCATCGACGTCGAGCGGCGCACGACCGAGGGGTTCGCCAAGGGGCGTGCGGTGATCGCACCGCTCGACGCAGAGGAGGGCGCCACTTTCGAGATCTCGTTCCAGAACGAGAACCTCATCGCCCATCACGGGGAGGCGCTCGTGGCGATCGTGCCCGACCTCATCTGCGTGGTCGATCACGAGACGGCCGAGCCCATCACCACGGAGGGACTCCGCTACGGGCAGCGCGTACGGGTGCTCGGCATCTCCACACCCGAGATGATGCGCACCCCCGAGGCGCTCGCCGCCTTCGGACCGTCCGCTTTCGGCCTCGCCGCGGACTTCGTCCCGGTCGAGACTCTGGCCGCGGGTGAGGACGTTTCTCCCTAGGCTGGAGCGCATGATGCTGCAGCGCGACGACCTCACGGCGCTCGCCCGCGGCTATTCGCTCCTCGGATCCGGCGGTGGCGGTTCGACGACCATGCTCGAGCTGATGCTCGCCGGGTCCGACCGGGAGCCGATCGAGATCTCCCCGATCTCCTCGCTGGACCCGCGGACACCCTGCCTGGGCGTCGCCTTCGTCGGCTCGACGATGCTGCTCGGCGAACGCCTTCCCGGCGCCGACCCCTTCGCTCGTCTGCTGGCCGCGGTCGAACGGTGGATCGGTCATCCCGTTCCCGCGGTCTGCTCCCTCGAAGGCGGCGGGATGAACGGGCTCGCTCCGTTGACTCTGGCCGGGTCCCACATCGTGGTGGACGCGGACTGCACCGGCCGTGCCGTTCCGGGGCTGGACCAGATGTCGTTGTTCGTCGACCGGGTTCCCGGACTCGTGTTCGCCTGCGACACCGGCGCCGGAGGGGTCGCCCTCGTCGAGGCGCACCGGGCGATCGACGCCGAGCGGGTCGTGCGGTCCGCGATCATCCAGGCGGGCGGCGTCGGCTGTGCGGTGCTCGGAGGCTTCACGGTCGGCGACCTCCACGAACACGCGATCGGGGGCCATCTGGCGCATGCACTCGAACTCGGCAGGGCCTACCTCGCATCGGCGGGCGCGCCCCTCCCGCTCCTGGCGGATGCCCTCGGTGGCGAGCTGCTGGCTGAAGGGCGTATCGTCTCGGTCGCCGCCTCGCCGCAGGATCCGCACGTGAACGCCGTCGAGATCAGCGGACTCGGCGGTGCCGTCCACCGTGTGGTGAGCCGATCCGAGACCCTCGCGGTGCTGACCGATGGGCTGCTGGTCGCGTCCGCCCCCACGATCATCGTGGTCGTCGATGCGGTGTCACGCGAGATCCTCGAGGTCACGGAACTGCGTCTGGCACGGAACGTCGCGGTCTTCTCCATCCCTGCGCCCGCCTGGTGGAATGCGCGGCCCGAGCGTCGCGCGAAAGTGCTGCCCTCCGCCTACGGCCTCGACGATCTGGATGCGGCGTGAGCGCGCGGCTGCCCGTGAGCGCGCTGCTCTCCCACACGGAGAACGGCGGCCTGCAGTGGGTCGCCGGACCACGCGATGCGGCGTGGGAGGCGGTGGCCGTCGGCGCGAGCGAAGTCGAACTCACCGAGAGGGGTGCCGAGCGGCTCGCGATCATCACCGCATCGGCCCCGACATCGACCTGGCAGCAGGACGCTCTGCTGCGCCGGCTGCGCGACCGGGGGTTCACCGGGCTCGCCGTGTCCGGGGCGGCGGACTTCGACGCGGGCGCGTTCCGCCTCGCGGATCGGATCGGCCTGTGCCTGCTCGACGTCCCGCGCCCCATCCAGCTCGCGAAGGCCTGTTGGATGCTGATCGAGGCACGCGATGCGCTGACGCTCAGCCAGGTGCGCAAGGTCGCGCAGTCGTTCGAGTATGCCGCCGATGATCTCACCGATCTGCTCGGACACATCGCGGCGAACCTCGGTGTCGGTGCCGCGCTGATCGACTCGTCCGGTGTCTTGCAGGAGGCGGGCGCGCATCTCGACGAGCGACTGCATGCGGCCATCAGCTTCGACTCGTGGCTCGATCGCGTGAGCGTCGGCGAGACGGCTGCGGCGTCGGTGCGGGTCGACAGCCCCGGACGCAGCGGTCTGAGGCTCGTGCTCTTCGGGCAGGGCCTCGGCGAGGCACAGGTGCAGTCGCTCTCGGTCGCGGCCGAGGTCGCGATGCCCGCCGTCGCGGCCCGCATCCTGATCGACGAGGTGGCGGCCGTGAATGACGTCGCCGTGTCGTCCGGGCTGCTGCGTGACTTCGTGGACCTGCACGGAGCGGCGGATGCCGATGTCCAGCGGCGGATGCTCGAGCGCGGCTGGCGCACGAGCGGTCATCATCTCGGTTTCCGGGTGGTGGCGAGAGGGCGGCTCGATTCGTTCTCGCTGCTGCGCTCCGTCAGTGCCGGACTCAGTGCGATCGACGCGGAGGCGCATGCCACGACAGCGGGTCGAGGACTGAGCGGGTGGCTGACGTTCCCGGACGCCCCCGATCCCGATCGCGTCGAGCGGGCCGTCGCCGCACTGCGTGAGCTCCACCTGGGTGTCCTGCGGGACTTCACCGTCGCGACCGGCGTCGGATCCTTGCAGGCCGGATCCGAGGGACTCGCCACGACGCTGGACGAGGCGGGGGATGCGGCGCGGATCGCGGCGGCGCGGTCGGCGACAGGTTGGTTCGTACGGGTGGACAGTCTCGGCCTGGAGCAGCTGCTGCTGGCGTGGACGGGGAACGACACGTTCGTGCCCGCCGCGGAATCCCTCCTCGCCCCGCTGCGGGAAGGGGGAGGCGAACTGCTCACCACTCTTTCCGCGTATCTCGATCACGAGTCGGGCATAGCGGCGACGGCGACGGCTCTCGGTCTGCACCGCAACACCATCGCCGTGCGGATCCGGCGCGTGCAGGAGCTGCTCGGGATCGACATGAACGACCCCGAGGCACGATTGGCGCTGCACCTGGCCTGTCGAGCCGTGCAGCCGCGCTGAGGCCGGGCGGGTTCAGTCCTCCGGATCGCCGTGCAGCATCCAGGGGATGCCGAAGCGGTCGACGAGCATCCCGAAGAGGCCACCCCACGGCGGCACATCGAGCGGCATCGTGATGGTCGCCCCTTCGGACAGCTTCTCCCAGACCTCGCGGGTGGTGTCCTGAGAGTTGCCGCTCAACGAGACCGAAAAACCCTGCGGCTTCTCGTACGGCATGCCGTCGGGAGAGTCGGAGCCCATCAGCACGAGTCCGCCCGGTGCATCCAGCTGTGCGTGCATGACGAGGTCCTTCTGGCTCGGATCCTGCACCATGTCGGGGAACTCTCCGAAGGTGTTGATCACGAGCTCCCCGCCGAGCACGCTCCGGTAGAACTCCATCGCCTCGCGGGCTTCGGTGCGGAAGGACAGATACGGATTGAGGTTCGCCATGATCGCTCCGGGGTGAGGTGGATGCATCGACCGCACGCTCAGTCTGCGCCGCCTCCGACCGGATCCGCAAGAGGACTCCTGCGCGCTCCGAGAACCCCGTGCGTCGGTGGAGCAGGTGCTCACCGCGCGGCGAGCCACTCCGTGAAGGTCTGGCGTCCGAGATCGGCGTCGGGACCGGGAAGTGCATCGCCGGCACGCATCCCCGCCATCTGCGGCCCGGGGACGTTGAGCGCCGGGATCCACCCTCGATACCCCTCCCGGCGGGCGAACGCCCGGATCATGGTGGAGAGCTGTTCCTCGCGCGGGCCGGCGAGGTCACGCGCCCGGCCCTGCGGCTCCGACGTCGCGAGAGCTGCGAGCCGGGCGCCGACCTCGGAGGCGGCCACGGGTTGGGTGCGGGCGTTCGGGGCGAGGTGCAGCGGCCCCAGTTTCGCCCGCGCGAACATCTGCCCCGCGAACTCGTGGAACTGTGTCGCCCGCAGAATCGTCCAGGGCACCCGTGAGGACGCGATCACCTTCTCCTGCGCGATCTTGCCTGCGTAGTAGTCGTAGGGGATGCGGTCGATACCCACGATCGACAGGAGCACGACGTGTCGGACTCCGGCCTCCTCGGCCGCGGAGACGAGGGTGCCGGTCGCGGCGGTGAAGAACTCGATCGCCGCGGCGGCCTTGAGCGTCTCGATGCTCGTGACGTCGATCACGACGTCGGCACCGTCCAGCGCGGCATCGAGTCCCCGGCCGGTCACCAGGTCCACCCCGTGCGAGCGGCTGAGCACCACCGCGTCATGTCCGTCGGCCTCGATCGCGGCCACGGTCGGCCGACCGACCGTCCCGGTTCCTCCTGCGACGGCGATTCTCATGGGTGCTCCTTCTCTCTCGATTTCATCCTTCTCCTCTTTCGACGACGCAGACCACGGGAATGTGAGGCGACAGCCGAAAGACGGCAGCGGCGGGCGCCGAGTCGGGCCAGGATGGAGGCGATGGATGATCTCGAGGTGATCGACGCCGAACGCCGCACCCTGCTCGCTCTCGCCTATCGTCTGCTCGGCACGGTCGCCGATGCGGAAGACGCGGTGCAGGAGACGTATGTGCGGTGGTACCGGATGAGCGTCGAGGAACGTGCACAGATCAGGAGCCCCGCTGCGTGGCTGACCCGCGTCGCCGGACGTATCTGCCTGGACGCGCTGGGATCGGCGCGTGCTCGTCGGGAGAGGTACGTCGGCCCCTGGTTGCCGGAGCCCGTTCCGCACGACTCGCTGCTCGCCGCCCGTCCGCACCCGGATCCGTTGGAGCGGATGACGCTCGACGAGTCGGTGGGGATGGCCCTGCTCGTCGTGCTGGAGTCGCTCACCCCCGCCGAGCGGGTCGCGTTCGTGCTGCACGACGTGTTCGGTGTCCCCTTCGCCGAGATCGCGGAGACGGTCGGTCGGAGCCCGGATGCGGTGCGCCAGCTCGCCTCGCAGGGTCGTCGGCGCGTGCGCGAACGCCGGGCGGTCGTGGCGTCGCGGGAACAGCACGATGCCGTGGCGAGAGCCTTCCTCGCCGCTGCGTCGACCGGAGAGCTCGACGGTCTGATCGCACTGCTCGACCCCGACGTCGTGCTCGTCTCCGACGGAGGAGGGAAGAAGTCGGCCGCGCTGCGGCCGGTGGCGGGAGCGGACCGCGTGGCACGCTTCCTGCGGGGGATCGCGCAGCGCCATCCCGAGGCCGAGGTCTCGCTCGTCGCGGCTCCCGACGGGCTCGTGATGCTCGCGACGATCGACGGCCGCGCGGATGCGGTCTTCTCCTTCGTCGTCCGCGAAGACCGCATCACGGAAGTCTTCGCCGTGCGCAATCCCGACAAACTCAGCCAATGGCCGTGAGACCTCACTCGGTACGATGGCGAGCGTGACCACCCCGACCGTGCGCCCCGGCATCGCCGAACGGCTGTCGCAGATGATCCGAATCCCGACGGTCTCGGCGGAGCTCGATGAGCGCGGACCTGCCCCCTTCGAGGAGTTCGTCGCGCTGATCGCCGAGCTGTACCCCTTGACGCACCGGGATTTGCGGCTGGAACGGCACACCGACTTCGGTCTCCTGTTCCACTGGGCGGGCAACGGCGCGGCGGGCCGAGACCCTCTCGTGCTGATGGCGCACTACGACGTCGTCCCCGTCGACGAGAGCGACGCGTGGACGTATCCGCCGTTCGCGGGAACCATCGCCGACGGTTCGGTGTACGGCCGAGGCGCCCTGGACGACAAGGGCCCGCTGCTCGTCGTGCTCGAAGCCGTGGAGAATCTGCTCGCGGACGGCTTCGTCCCGTCCCGCGACGTGTACCTCTCGTTCGGCGGCAACGAGGAGACCTACGGGAAGGCGGCGGAGGAGATCGCACGCGTGCTGCGCGCACGCGGCGTGATGCCGTGGCTCGTCCTCGACGAAGGCGGCGCCGTCGTCGATGCGCCGCTGCCCTTCGTCCCCGGTCGAGCGGCGATGATCGGTGTGGGGGAGAAGGGCGTGATGACCCTCCGGTTGACGGCACGGGGCGAGGGTGGTCATGCGTCCGCACCGCCGTCGCTCACCGCGGTCCGACGCGTCGCGAGAGCCGTCGACCGGCTCGGACCCACGACCTTCCGACCTCGTGCCTCGAAGGCGATCCTGCGGATGCTGTCGCAACTGGCGACGCGCACTCCGGGGCCGGCCCGCCACCTGCTGAGGTTCTTGGGGTCGATGCCGCTGGTGACCGCGCAGGTCTTCGCCGCGCTCGGGGGCGAACCCGCCGCTCTCGTCCGCACGACCGTGGCTCCGACCATGCAGTCGGGCGGCACGGCGGCGAACGTGCTGCCCTCGCAGGCGTCCGCCACCCTCAACCTCCGCATCGCGCTGGGCGAGACCACCCAGCAGACGGTCTTCCGGGTGCGGCGGCGCATCCGCGATCCGCTCGTCTCCGTCGAGGTGGTCGAAGCGGGGGAGCCCTCGCCGGAGTCGCCCACCGACAACGCGCAGTTCGCGTTGCTCGCAGCCGCGTTGGACGTCTCCCATCCCGGGGTCCCCGCCGTGCCCTACGTGATGATGGCCGCCACCGACTCCCGGCACTTCCATCGCTTCTCGCCCGCTGTCTACCGTTTCGCGCCCTTGGACATGTCGAATGCCCAGCGGGCGTCGATCCATGGCGTCGACGAGAGCGTCGAGATCGTCGCCCTGGAGCGCGGGGAGCGATTCCATCGGGCACTTCTCGAACGACTAGGGTGATCTCACCCCGCCTCCTGCCGACGCAGGAGCATCCGAACGAGAAGCAGGAGACGCGATGACGCGCACCCGCACACTGGGCACCCTCGCCGTCGTCGTCGGCTTCCTCGCCTTCGTCGAGTTCACGAGCGGTGTGCTGCAGGGGTACTACACGCCCATGCTGACGGACATCGCCCGTCATCTCGGGGTCCATGATGCCGACGTGAACTGGCTCGAGGGCACGCAGCTGATGCTCTCAGCCCTCGTCGTCCCGGCGTTCGCGAAGCTCGGCGACATGGTCGGCCACAAGCGGATGCTGCTGATCTCCACCGCGGTCACCGGCGCGGCCGCCCTGGTGCTGCCGTTCACGGACTCCTTCGGGGTGTTCCTCGCCGCCTGGGCGCTGATGGGGTTCTACGTCGTCTGGCTCCCGCTGGAGATCGCCCTCATCTGGTCACGGTCGCGGCGGATGGAGGGTCGCTCCTCGATCACCGCCAAGGCGGCCGGACTCCTGGTCGCGGCGCTCGAAGGCGGCGCGATCATCGGCGCCCTCGTCGGCGGCGCACTCATCGACGTCCTGCCGCTCACCGTGGTCCTGCTGGTGCCCGCCGTGCTGATCGTGGTGTGCTTCTTCGTGATCCTGCTGGGGGTCAAGGAGTCTCCGGAGCCCGCGGGCGGCGTCTTCGACACGATCGGTCTCGTGCTGATCTCGCTCGCACTCGTCTGCTTCACCGGTGGTCTCAGTCTGCTTCGCCTCGAGGGCGGACTGGAGAACCCCTGGTCGTGGGGTGTGGTGGTCCTGGGCGTACTGCTGGTGGTTCCGTTCGTGTTGTGGGAGCTGCGGTGCGAAGACCCCCTCATCGATGTGCGCATGTTCCGCTCGCCCGCACTCGGCCCGGTGTTCCTGACGGCAGGGCTCTTCGGGGTGAGCGTCCTCGGTGCGCAGGCGCCGCTGTCGACGTTCGCGCGCACCGACCCCGCGGTCTACGGCTACGGTCTCGGGACCAGCGGATTCGCGACCTCGCTGATCATCGGCGTCTACCTCGTCGCCATGATCACGGGTGCCCTGTTGTTCCCGTCGTTCGCCCGCTGGATCACCCCGCGGCTGACGCTGATGGGGGCATCGGTGCTCGTGGGACTCGGCTTCCTGCTCTTCCTGCCGTTCCACGACACCTACACGCAGGTCATCGCGAACATGGTCGTCGTCGGACTCGGCTCAGGCGCCCTGGTGGCAGCGCTTCCTGCGGCCGCGGCCTCGGCAGCACCGGCGTCGCAGACCGGCGTCGCGACGGGCCTCACGAACTCCGTCAAGACCGTCGGCGGGGCGATCGCCTCGTGTGTGTTCGGCATCGCGCTGCTGCACGGCGTCGCGACCACGGCGGGGGCGACCGAGGGGACCGCGGGTTCGCTCGCCGGCTACTTCACCGTGTGGATCGTGTGCGGTGCCACCGCTCTCGCCGCAGCCGTGATCCTCGTGTTCGTCCCGAAGACCGCGTTCACCGACCGGGCTGCCGATGCGGAGGTCGTCCCGGCACTCTGACGTCACTCGCGCAGATCGAGCGCCCGGGCGATCGCCGTCCAGGCGTCGGCGCCGAGGGCCGCATCGGCGGATGGTGTGCCGCCCCGACCCATGGTCACACCGCCGTGGACGGCCGTCTCGCCGGGAAGGGTGATGCGGTGTCCGGCCTCGGGGTGGGTGACGAGGGTCGTCTCTCTGGCGTGCAACGAGCGGCGACGCTGGATCTCGGCCGCAAATCGGTCGCTTGGCCAGACGCGGTCGTCTCCGCCGGCGACGAGGATGACCGGACCGGTGATGCCCTCGACCCGGATCTCCGCCGCGCGGGTGAGATCGGGATCGCGGGCGAGGCTGGATTCGTAGAGCGAGCGATACTCGGGCGGTTCGGTCGTCGGGGACCACGACGGATCGAACCCCACGGAGGGAAGCGGAGTGCCACGAAGGCTCCAGTGCGACGACCAGTTGCCGTCGACGATGCCCGACCAGACGACGGATGACGGCGCGACCGCGACGGTGGCGTCGACCGGGTGCAGCGACGCGGTGACGAGTGCCGCTTCTGCTCCGAACGACGTGCCGAAGATCGCGACGCGATCCGCATCACGGCGGAGCAGATCCAACTGGTCGACGAAGATCTCGATCGGTACCTCGTGCGGAGCGGGGCGCTGGCCCGTGCCGCCGAACCAGCGGATGGCGCGGACCCGGGCCCCGTGCCGCGCGAGCAGGTCGGCCCGCTGAGCCTCCACACGTCCGCTGGATCCGGCGAGGAGCAGGACCGCGGTGCCGCAGGGAGCCTCTGGAAAGGCGTCGTGCCGGTCGGCGGGGTCGACCGAGGTGCGGGGAAGCTTCGTCGTCATCACTCGCGATCGAGCCCGAACGTGCGCTTCACGATGGCCTGGACGTCGCGGTCGAGGGCATCGATGCGGGTGTTCACGGTGTCGAATCGGGCGTTCATCTCGGTGCGCAGACCGCCGAGCTGTCCGTTCATCTCGGTGCGCAGGCCAGCGATCTCGCTGCGGACGATCCGGACGAACAGGGTCGAGACGACCGTGAGGGTGCTGAACATCAGCACGGTGAACGATCCGATCATGGTCCAGATCTGTGCGTCATTCATGAATCCCACTCCGTCATCGTCGCATCGATCCGGCAAGCCTGCCAGAGTGCGGGAGGCGAAGATATCGGCTACTCACGAACGGCGGACAACTGGTTTGCATGCCGTTCGGTGGAGGAAACGTCAGTCCCCGCCCTGGGGGGTGTGCAGGAACTCGATCCGGATGCCGTCGGCATCTTCGACGGAGGCGAGGTGCTGCCACCCGACCGGGCGGTGGGGTTCCCACCGCCCGGTCCTGTTCAGTCGCCCTTCACGTTGACGATCTGCCGCAGCGTGTGCCGGATCGATACGAGGCTCGCGGCATCCGCCATCACCTGGTCGATCGGCTTGTACGCCTGGGGGATCTCATCGATGAAGGCATCCGTGTCACGGAACTCGATTCCCGTCATCGCTGCCCGCAGCTGCTCGTGGGTGAAGGTCCGCCGTGCTGCCGACCGGGAGTACTCCCGCCCGGCACCGTGCGGAGAGGAGTTCAGCGACTGCGGGTCGCCGAGCCCCTCGACCACGTACGAGGCGGTGCCCATCGACCCGGGGATCAGTCCTGGTCGCCCGGCGTCCGCCTGGATGGCACCCTTCCGCGACACCCACACCTGCGCGCCGTAGTGCTTCTCCGACTCCGTGAAGTTGTGGTGGCAGTTGATGCGCTCCTGCTCGTCGACCGCGGTGCCGAGGAATTCCGAGACCTGGCGCATGACGCGGTCCATCATCTCCTCCCGGTTCAGCAGGGCGAAGTGCTGGGCCCACCGCAGTTCCCGGATGTAGCGGGTGAACTCCGCGGTCCCCTCGACCAGGTAGGCCAGGTCGGGGTCGGGGAGGTCGATCCACCACTGCTTCGCCAGCCGCTGGGCGACGCCGATGTGGTGTCCGGCGATCTTGTTGCCGACGCCTCGCGATCCCGAGTGCAGGAACAGCCAGACCCGGTCGAGTTCGTCGACCGACACCTCGATGAAGTGGTTGCCCGAGCCGAGCGTCCCCAGCTGCAGCCGCCAGTTCCCGGCGTACTGGGCGGGATCGAAGCCGCTCTTCTCGGCGAGCTGCTCGAGCTCGGCGATGCGCGGTTCGGCGGTGGCCACGACCTTGCGGTTGTAGCGTCCGGCCGATAGGGGGATGGCGCGCTCGATCTGCTCCCGGAGTCCTGCGAGGTCATGACCTGCGAGGTCGTTCTCGGTGAACTGGGTGCGAACGGCGATCATGCCGCAGCCGATGTCGACGCCGACGGCCGCGGGGATGATCGCGCCGAGCGTCGGGATGACCGAGCCGACCGTCGCCCCCTTGCCGAGGTGGGCATCCGGCATCAGTGCCAGGTGCGGGTGGATGAACGGCATGCGGGCCGTGGTGTGCGCCTGAGCGAGTGTCTTCTCGTCGATCAGTGACGCCCACGACAGCAGCCGTGCGGAGAGCCTCTCCATGATTCCTTTCCTTGTGGTGGTTTCCGGCCACAGGTCAGGGGGTCTTCCACGGAAAACGCCCCGGACCTGACGGTACGGGGCGTTGTGAGAGCGGGTGCTGTCACACGGCGCGTGCCGGAGGGTACGACTCGTAGCGGTCATTGCGCTTCTGCTGAAGCTGCAACACCGCTGCGATGGGGAGGTTCCGCTGCGCGGTCATCCGTCGACTCCTCGGCTGGTGTGCTGCGCCGAATGGCACAGCTTTGCCACCCTAGGGTGCGACACGCCCGGGAGTCAAGCGGCACCGACCGCGCCGGAAGGCGAAAACCCAGACCAGCGCCGGGAGCTCCGGTGTGTCGAACCACGACCCGCCGCGAACACGTCGGCTGGTCCGGGCTTTCGCCGGGGGAAGGGTCAGTGTGGCGCGTGGTACTCGGCCTCGCCGCGCTTCCAGTACCCCTTCACGACGGCCTTCGCCGTGTCGACGCCCCAGCGTTCGAGCAGTGCCCTGCCCGGCTTGACGATCGACTGCTCCGCGGCGATGAACACGAACGGGTCGTCTCCGACGGCGTCGTCCGCGGTCAGAGTCTCGAGGAAGGCGATGAGTGCGGAACCGGAGGGGGCTTCGCCGCGATGCAGCCACTCGATGTCGACCGGTGCATCGATCTCCAACTCGCGTCCCTGGTTCACGGTCTCCACCACGATGCGGGCCGGGGTGCCTGCCGGGATCAGCGCGGCGAAGCGTCGGATGGCGGGGATCGCGGTCTCGTCGCCGACCAGCAGCCAGGAGCCAGGGTCGCCGGCCAGCACGGCTGACCCGCGCGGACCGCCGACACCGATCCGGGAGCCGAGCGGTGCCGTCGCCGCCCAGGGGGCCGCGACGCCCTGATCTCCGTGCACCGCGAACTCGACATCGAGCCAGTCGTCACCCCAGGCGAGCGGCGTGTACTCGCGGCTCGGCGAGGCGCGGAGTTCCTCGACCGAGTCCGTGGGGCCGGAGGGGAAGAAAAGCCGCATGTGGTCGTCGGCGCCCGGCGAATCGAAGCCGGCGAGGTCCGAGCCGGTCAGCCGCACGCGGACGAAATCCGGCGCGAGCCATTCCCGGGCACTCAGTGCGACGTGGCGGAAGCGCAGCTCCAGGCCACGACGTTCGATCGAGAATCCGGATTTCGTGTTGCTCATAAAGTAAGGCTAACCTAAAACTGTCGAGGGAAGGTTGCCCTAACCTCGCCATCCGGCGCCCGTCGTGTGCGCATCGATCCCGCAGAACAGGAGTCTCTCCATGTCCGTGCCCAGAACCCTCACCGCCACGAGCGTCGCGCTCGTCGGTCTTCTCGCCCTCGCCGGCTGCGCATCCGGCGGTTCGGCGGAATCGGAGAACAACGAACCCGCAGCCGCGACCGTCACGGTCGAGGACAACACCGGCACGCACGAGATCGCGACACCTCCCACCTCCGTCGTGGCTCTCGACAACCGCACCTTCCAGACACTGTCCGACTGGGGCGTCGAGCTCTCGGCCGGAGCCGTCGCGCTCATGCCCGAGACCGTGTCGTACGTGAAGGACGACGGCATCGTCGACATCGGACTGCACAGCGAGCCCGACCTCGAGGCCATCGTCGCCGTGGAGCCCGACCTGATCATCAGCGGCCAGCGGTTCACGCAGCACAACACCGCGATCGCCGACCTCGTGCCCGATGCGACGATCGTCGACCTCGAGCCGCGCGAGGGAGAGCCCTTCGACGAGGAGCTCAAGCGCCAGGTCACCGTGCTCGGAGAGATCTTCGGCAAGCAGGACGAGGCCGCGAAGCTCGTCGAGGACTTCGACGCCGCTGCCGAGCGCGCGAAGGCCGCGTACGACGACGCCGACACCGTCATGGCAGTCAACACCTCGGGCGGCGAGATCGGCTACCTCGCCCCGACCGTTGGCCGCTCGCTCGGCCCGATCTACGACCTTCTCGGGCTCACCCCGGCGCTTCAGGTCGACGACGCGACCGATGACCACCAGGGCGATGAGATCTCCGTCGAGGCGATCGCCGCGTCGGACCCCGACTGGATCCTCGTGCTCGACCGCGACGCCGTGTTCGCTGCCGAAACCCCGGACTACGTGCAGGCTGCGGAGATCCTCGAGAGCTCCGAGGCCCTCGCCGGCGTCACGGCCGTGAAGGAGAAGCAGCTCGTCTACATGCCCACCGACACGTACCTGAACGAGGGCATCCAGACCTACACGTCGTTCCTCAACGACTTCGCAGACGCCCTCGAGAAGAGCGCGAAGAACTGAGGTACTGCGGCGGCATCCGGATGATCCGGGTGCCGCCGCACGGTCATCATGGTCTCCACCGACATCACCCAGCCGCCCCGCCACGCCGGGCGGCTCTTCGACGTGAAACTGCTCATCGGCGTGCTCGTCGTCGCGGTGCTCCTCGTGATCTCGCTCTTCACGGGCGTCTACGACATCGCCGGGGCGGACGACGGCGCGCAGATGTTCCAGATCACGCGCGTCCCCCGCACGATCGCCCTCGTCCTCGCCGGCGCCGCAATGGCCATGGCGGGCCTCGTGATGCAATTGCTCACGCAGAACCGCTTCGTCGAGCCCACGACGACCGGGACCACCGAATGGGCGGGGCTCGGGCTGCTGATGGTCATGATCCTCGTGCCGCAGCCGTCGCTCCCGTTGCGGATGGCCGGTGCGATCCTCGCGGCCTTCGTCGGCACGATGGTGTTCTTCGCGTTCCTCCGTCGGGTCGCCCTCAAGTCCTCGCTCATCGTCCCGATCGTCGGCATCATGCTCGGTGCGGTCGTCGGTGCCCTGTCCACGTATCTCGCCCTGGTCACCAACTCGCTGCAGATCATCGGCGTCTGGTTCGCGGGGAGCTTCACCTCGGTGATGCGCGGTCAGTACGAGATGCTCTGGATCGTGGCGGTCATCGGGGTCGTCGTCTTCATCGTCGCCGATCGGCTGACCATCGCCGGACTCGGGGAGGAGGTCGCCACGAACGTCGGTGTGAACTACAACCGGATCATCCTGCTCGGCACGGTGCTCATCGCGGTGACCACCGGTGTCGTGACGGTCGTCGTCGGCAATCTTCCTTTCCTGGGGCTGATCGTGCCGAACATCGTCTCGATGGTGCGCGGTGACGATCTGCGCAGCAATCTGCCGTGGGTGTGCCTGCTCGGCATCGCGATCGTCACGGTGTGCGACATCATCGGCCGCACCATCATCATGCCGTTCGAGGTCCCGGTGTCGTTGATCCTCGGGGTCGTCGGCGCGGTGGTGTTCGTGCTCCTCCTGCTGAGGCAGCGTCGACGTGGCTAGCGCGGTGATGACACCGACGACGACGGGCGGCCCGGTGCGATCGGCCGGCTCGTTCACGACCCCGCGAGCGCGCCGTCGCTACGTCCTCGTCCTCGGCGTGCTCGTCGTCCTCGCCGCCGTCTCCGGCTTCGGGCTGCTGGCATGGGCGAACCCGATGCCGGTCGGCTCCGCAGGATTCTGGCGCATCGCCCAGCACCGCGCGATCGATGTCACCGTGATGGCGCTCGTCGCCGTGTCCCAGGCGATCGCCACGGTGAGCTTCCAGACCGTCACCAACAACCGCATCATCACGCCGTCGATCATGGGCTTCGAGTCGCTGTACCGCGTCGTGCAGACCTCCACCGTCTACCTGTTCGGAGTCGCCGGACTCGTCGCGATCCAGGGCATCGGCCAGTTCGCGATCCAGGTCGTCATCATGGTCGGACTCGCGGTCGCCCTGTACGGATGGCTGCTCTCGGGGCGGTACGGGAACCTGCAGATCATGCTTCTGGTCGGCATCGTGATCGGCGGCGGTCTCGGAGCGGTCGCCACGTTCATGCAGCGTCTGCTCACCCCCAGCGAGTTCGACGTGCTCGCCGCCCGTCTCTTCGGCAACGTCTCGAACGCGGACGCCTCCTACCTGCCGCTCGCGATCCCGCTCGTGATCGTGGCCTCCGCTCTGCTGTGGATCCGATCGCGTCGGCTCAATCTCATGGCCCTGGGTCCGGATGCCGCGCGCTCGCTCGGTGTCGATCATCGGCGCGAGCTGTTCGTCGTGCTGTTCCTCGTCGCCGTGCTGATGGCGACGTCGACCGCGCTGGTCGGGCCGATGACCTTCCTCGGCTTCCTGGTCGCCACGCTCGCCTACCAGTTCGCCGACACGCATGACCATCGGCTGATCTTCCCCGTCGCGGTGCTCACCGCCTTCACGATCCTCGCGGGGGCGTACTTCGTGATGAAGAACGTGTTCTACGCGCAGGGAATGGTCTCGATCCTGATCGAGCTCGTCGGCGGGACCGTGTTCCTCATCGTCATCCTCAGAAAGGGCAGACTGTGATCGCTCTCGACGGCGTCCGCCGGGACTACAGCAGCGAGGTCGCGATCGGTCCGGTCGACCTCGAGATCCCGACCGGCGGCATCACCGCGCTGATCGGACCCAACGGCGCAGGCAAGTCGACGCTGCTCACGATGATCGGCCGGCTGAACGGGATGGATGCGGGGGCCATCGAGATCGCGGGGCTCGATGTGGCCTCGACGAAGTCGAAGGACCTGGCGAAGGTCGTGTCGATCCTGCGTCAGGAGAACCACTTCGTCACGCGACTCACCGTGCGCCAGCTCGTGGGATTCGGCCGGTTCCCGCATTCGAAGGGACGGCTGAACCGGGCCGACGAGGAGATCATCAGCCAGGCCATCGACTTCCTCGACCTGGGCCCGCTGGAGGGGCGGTACCTCGACGAGCTCTCCGGAGGGCAGCGTCAGCGCGCCTACGTGGCGATGGTGCTGGCACAGGACACCGAGTTCGTGCTGCTGGACGAACCGCTGAACAACCTCGACATGCGCCACGCGGTGCAGATGATGAAGCACCTGCGACGGGCGGCGGAGGAGCTCGGACGCACGATCGTGATCGTGCTGCACGACATCAACTTCGCGGGGCATTACGCCGACCACATCTGCGCGATGAAGGACGGCGCGGTCGTGGAGTTCGGATCCCCTGCCGCGATCATGACGGATGAGGTGCTGTCACGGGTCTTCGACACCCCCGTGAGTGTGATCGCCGGACCCTCCGGACCGCTCGCGGTGTACTACTGACCTCCGCGCACGAGCTCCTCAGAGCTCGATGCCGTGGTCTTCATCGTTGACGCCGGCGTTGTTCCCGCGCCGCGACTCGTACCCGAGGAACCAGCCCAGCCACACGATGGCGGCGAGAAGAACGCCCAGCCACACATTCTGGAAGATGAGCCCGACCACCACGCCGACGATCAACAGGCCGACGGTGATGGAGATACGGATCGCTCTGCGGGACATGGCCCCAGCATAGGCGGCGGAGTCAGCGGTCGCGATGGTTCTCGGGTGCGAGGCGAGGGCCTCGGCGCGGCTCGTGCACCCCGCTGGCGGCGATGAGGCGGACCGCTCGCTGCCGTTGCCCTGCCCAGGGAGCGAGGAGCTCGAGCATCCCGGCGTCATCGGTGCGCGTGCCGGTGAGGGCGTAGCCGATCTCGTGGGCGAGGTGGTAGTCGCCGACGCTGACGGCATCGGTGTCGCCGAGCGCGCGGGCCCGGGTCTCCGCCGAGGTCCACACCCCGACGCCGGGAAGGCTCGTGAGAACGCGGTCGCGCGCCGTGCCGTCCGGGGCGGTCCGCACGGCGTGGGCGATGCGATCGCCTCGTTCCGCGGCGCGCACGAGGGTCCGGGACTGTGGGGGCTCGACCCCGGCGCGGTGCCACGCCCAGGAGGGGATGCGGTGCCACTGTGCGGCGGTGGGCGCGGTGAACATCGGTCGGGGCGTCGGACCGGGGGCGCGCTCGCCGAAGCGGGAGACGAGCCAACGCCACGCTCCGAACGCCTGCATGCCGGTGACCTTCTGCTCGATGATCGCGCATGCCAGCGCGTCGAACACCTCGTCGGTGCGTGTCAGGCGCAGCCCGGGATGGCGATGCGCGGACTCGGCGACGAGAGGGTGATGCGATGCGTCGAACCCCTCGGCGTCGTCGTGGGCTCCACAGAGTGCGGGGACGGCGTCGAGCGCGAAGTCCGTTCCGGGGCCCCAGGCGGTCGCGCGCACCTCGCCACCGATCGTGCGCACCGCCAACGTCGTCGGACCGAGGGGTGTGCGCACCGCCCGCCAGATCACCGATCCGGCGATGACCATGGTCGGGTCGCCCGTGCCACGGCGAAGGAAGCCGAGTGTGCGGCCGAGATCGAGAGGGTGCGATGGGCGGTAGACGGTCTCCCGAGGGGCATCCGATGGCGCGACCTCAGCCGCTGCGGATTGCGCCGTCGATGTCATGCGCCCACCCTACGCGCCGGCCCTGACACCGACTCGCAGACGGTCAGAAGCGGTCGGGCGAGGGGGTTCCGTGTCCGTAGCGGATGACGACGTCGGCGTGCCGGTCGAACCGGTAGCCGATTCCCCGCACCGTGCGGACGATGTCCTCGTAGCGTCCGAGCTTCGCGCGGAGACGACGCACGTGGACGTCGATCGTGCGCTCACCGGGGGTCTCGTCGTCCTGCGCCTGCCACAGAGCAGAGACCAGCTCGCTGCGTTCGATCGTGCGGCCCTCGCGCAGCACGAGGTACTGCAGCAGCTCGAACTCCTTGTAGGTGAAGGCCGCGGACTCCCCGTCGATCAGGACGCGCTTGCGGGAGATGTCGACGGTGACGCCGCTCTCCTCTTCCGCCGTGTCCTCTTCGGCAGCGGCCTTGGTGCGCGCGATGGCGCCCGGCTCCTGCAGGGCTAGGCGGACGACGTCGAGGTCGCGGCCGCCCGAGCCGTGCGGCGCGAGGGCGACCGTGGCGTGCGTCTCCGCACCCGGAGCGAGTTCGGCGAGGGTGCGTCGCAGGGCATCGACGAGCAGCGGCAGGCTCACACCGGCTTCGGCGGCCTTGATCTCGTCGAGCCCCACGTAGAGCGCGAAGCCTCGCGGGGAGCGGACGGCGGGAAGGTCTGCGGTGGCGGAGGGCACCGGTGCGGTGGCCTCGGTACGAGTGCGGATCGCGGCGGTGGTGGCGGGACGCTCGAGAAGTGCGGTGTTCGACATGATGATGAAGTCCTCAGGACGTGAGCCCGGATCGAGGGGGGGCTCTGATGCGTTGCATGAATGACCGGCGGAGCCGGGAAGCGAGCAGAGGGTGGATGCTCGGAGACACTGGCCTCGCAGTTCGCGAGGAATCAGGTCAGGCGGGGTGGCTGTTCGTTCAGCGACACATTCGGCAACACATGCCAACGCGACCGGGCATCATCATCCCGGCAGTCCTGTTCGCCTCCTGGGCGGACAAAGGGCTTGCGTTGGTGGTCATGGGGGGATTATGTCCGATCGTGACGCCCCATGTCAAAACGCCCGGGCGCTCCTGGCGGGCGTAACGTGGATCGAATGACGATCTCGCACACTGTCGGAGGCTTCATCCTGACCGACGAGAAGGACGCGTCCCGCTACACGCTCATGCGCGATGGAAAGCTCGTGAGCGTTCTCGACTACCGCGACGACGGTCACACGATCGCTCTCACCCGCGCGTTCACTATCCCGACTTTCCGCGGCAACGGCTACGCGGGCAAGGTCGTGGAGGGTGCGGTGGCCGACATCGAGGAGCGTGGCGACCGCACGGTGGACGCGGTGTGCTGGTACGTCGCCGATTGGTTCGCCGCGCACCCCGAGCACGCCCCCCTGCTGCGCTCGCGCTGACCGCCGTCGTTTCATGACGTCGTGTTACGGCGGGTTACCGACGGGGTGACGTCATGAACGGGTCGCGGCACGCCTCGGACGGAATGTCCGAGGGGGTTCGTACCGTGTGAGTATGCGAATCCTGCACACCTCCGACTGGCACATCGGCCGCACGTTCCATGGCAACTCGACCATGGACGCGCTGACCGAGGTGCTCGGGGCGCTGACCGAGCAGGTGCGCACGCACTCCGTCGACGTCGTGGTCGTCGCCGGAGACGTCTTCGACTCCGCGACGCCGTCCGGTCCCGCCTACTCGCTCCTCGGCGATGCGCTGGTGGCGCTGGAAGAGGCCGGGGCGCGAGTGATCGTCACGAGCGGAAACCATGACTCGGCCGCGCGACTCGGTTTCCAGGCGCGGCTGCTCCGTGACGGCATCCACGTGCTGACCGATCCGCTCGCCGTCGGGGAGCCCATCACGATCGCGGATGCCGATGGACCGGTTCATTTCTTCGGCATCCCCTACCTCGAGCCGGCCATCGTGCGTCAGCACTGGCCCGAGGGCGACAGCGCGGGCCGCCCGTTGCGCACCCAGGCGCAGACCATGGGGCATGCGATGGACCTCGTCCGTGCGGGCATGGACACGCACGAGGGCCGTGCGGTCGCCATCGCGCACTGCTTCGCCGCAGGGGTCGATGCCACCGCAGGCCTCGAGCGCGAGGTGCGTCAGGGTGGGCTCGACGTCGTGCCCCTCAGCGTGTTCGACGGCCCCGACTACGTGGCGCTCGGGCACATCCACGGTCGCCAGACGCTCAGCGAGCGCGTCCGCTACGCCGGGGCTCCGCTGCACTACAGCTTCGGCGAGCAGCACAAGGCGCGCGGTTCGTGGCTCGTCGACCTCGATGCCCACGGTCTCGCCGCCGTCGAGTGGCTCGAGCTGCCCGTGCCGCGTCGTCTGGTCACGCTCACGGGAACGCTCGACGAGATCCTGGCGCCGGAGATGGTCGCCGAGCATGCGAACGAGTGGGTGTGCGCCGTGTACACCGATGCTCTGCCCCAGGCCGAGCCGATGCGGCGTCTGCGCGAGAGCTACCCCTACTGCGCCATGGTGCAGCACCAGCCCGTGGCCGTCTCCGAGGCGGAGGAGAGGTCGTACTCGCAGCGACTCCGGACCGCGGTGACCGATGTCGACCGGATCGAGGCGTTCCTCGAGCACGTCCGGGCCGGGCACGGCGCCACGGATGCGGAGCGCGACCTGATCCGCGCGGTGCTCGACGAGCGCGTGCGCGCGGAAGCTCTCGTCTAGATGCGCCTCCATCGCCTGGAGATCGAGGGGTTCGGCCCTTTCCGGTCGCGGCAGATCGTGGATTTCGACGCTTTCGGCGACGATGGCATCTTCCTGATCGCCGGGCGGACCGGCGCCGGCAAGTCGAGCATCCTCGATGCCGTCTGCTTCGGTCTCTACGGTGGTGTGCCACGCTACGACGGGGGCGAGAAGCGGCTCCGCAGCGACCACTGCGAGCCCGATGATCCCTCCGAGGTCGTGGTCGAGTTCAGTACTCCGGCCGGTCGGTTCCGCGTGACGCGCTCGCCGGAGTACCTTCGTCCGGCCAAGCGCGGCGGGGGGCTGACGAAGCAGGCCGCAGCGGTGTCACTGGAGGAATGGACGGACGCGGGCTGGGTGGGGCGTGCCGCACGAGCCGTCGACGTCGCCGGCGACCTCGATGAGATCCTGCAGCTGAGCCGCGAGCAGTTCCTGCAGGTGATCCTCCTGGCGCAGAACCGCTTCTCCGAGTTCCTGCTGGCGGGGAGCAGGGATCGCCAGGCGCTGCTTCGCCGCCTCTTCGGCACTCAGCGATTCGAAGACGTGCAGGCCCGTTTCGACGAGCGGCGCCGCCAGGCGGAGCAGACGCTCGGTGCGCGGCTCGCCACCGTCGACGCTCGTGTCGGTGAGGCCGAACGTCTGGTGGACACCGCGGGCCTCTCGGGCGATGCCGACGACGGCACGGCCCCCACGGCGGCGGGGGAGCAGCCGACGGCATCACTGACGATCGATGAGCGTCTCGACGCCCTTCGCCGAGCCCAGGCGCGAGCGGACTACCGTGCCGAGCGGCGGGCCTCCGAACAGGCCGACGCCGAGAAGCGATCGGCCGAGGCCGATGCGGCGCTGGCGACGACGCGTGAGGAGCAGCGCGCACAGCAGGAACGCGACCGTGCACGTGCGGCACTCGCCCGTCTCGAAGCGGATGCGCCGCTGATCGACGAGGCGCGTGCCGAGCTCACGGCTGCGCGTGCTGCCGAGGCGCTGCGCTCGACGATCGCTGCGGCATCACGGGCTCACGAGCTGGTCGACGCTGCCGCGACGGCCGAGGAGCGCGCTCGCGCGGAATGGGACGCCCTCGAGTTCGACGTCGACGGAGACCTCGAGGCGTGGGTGACGGCGCGTACCAAGGAGACCGGGTCCTGGGAGCGGGCGCGTGAGCTCGAGGAACAGGTACCGGCCCTCGACGAAGAACTGCGGATCGCGGTCGCCGCCGTCGACGCAGCGACCGCACGCATCGAGGCCGGGGAAGCGGAGCGCGCCTCGTTGCCCGACGCGGTGGCCGCGCTGAAGGCGGAGCGAGACCAGACCCGGCGCATCGCCGATCGTGCGGACGACCTGAGGATCGCGCGGGAGTCGGCGGACGTGCGTGTCGTGGCGGCGAGGGCAGCCCGGCAACTCCAGGCCGACCAGGCGGCCACGGAGCGCGATCTCACCGCTGCCACCACCGAGCACGCCGCTGCGCAGACCGCGCTCGCGAAGCTCCGTCAGCGTCGCACCGACGGGATGGCCGGCGAACTGGCGTCGAGTCTCCGCCCTGACGACCCCTGCCCGGTCTGCGGCTCTGTCGAGCACCCGAGCCTCGCCACGCACTCCGATCCGGTGTCGCCCGACGACATCGCCGACGCCGAACTCATTCGTGACGCTGCGGCAGAGCGGGAGCGTGAACTCATGTCGGCCGCATCGGCCGTGCAGGCCGAGTTGGCCGCGGTCCTGGCTCGCGCCGACGGAAGGAGCGTCGAGCAGGCCGAGAGGGAGCACGCCGAGGCGACGGCGGCGTACACACGCAGCCTGAGCGCCGTGGAGGAGTTGGAGGCGATCGACGCGAGACTGGCGGCACTGACGGCACGTGTCGAACGGCTCGAGGCCGAGAAGGCGGCAGACGCGGCGGCCCTCGCTCAGGCACGAGAAGACCACGCCGTGCTGCGGCAGCGGGAGGCGCAGGCGCGCGAGTCGATCGCCGAGGCTCGGGGCGACTTCGACACGGTCGCCGCCCGGCTCGCGGACACGGCGACCGCGATCGCCGCCGCCCGTGCTCTCGCTGCGGCGGTCGCGGAACACCGCCGCAGGTCCGAGGCGCTCGTCGCTGCGGAATCCGAGCGAGACACGGCCCTCGCCGACTCGCCTTTCAGCGACGCGGCGGCCGCGGAGGAGGCGCTTCGCTCGTCGGCGGCGCAAGAGGCCCTCGACGCCCGGATCGCGCAGCATGCCGTCCAGCGCGAGAAGGAGCGCGGGATCCTGTTCGATCTGGAACTGCGCACGCTCCCCGAAGAGCCCATCGACCTGGAACCGGCCGAGCAGGCGGCGGAAGCCGCCCGGGCGCTCTGGAAGGGCGCGGTCGATGAGGCGGCCCGCGCTGCAGGTGTCGCCGAGCGACTCGAAGGGTTGATCGAGTCGGCTGCCGCGGAGCATGCGAGGACGACCGCGGAGGCGACCGAATTCGAGCTGCTGCAGAATCTCGCAGACACGATCGCCGGACGCGGAGCGAACACGCACAAGATGACTCTCGAGACCTTCGTCCTCGCCGCCGAACTCGAAGAGATCGTCGAAGCGGCGAACCGGCGGTTGCACGACATGTCGACGGGGCGCTACCAGCTGCGGCATTCGGATGCGCTCGCCGCACGAGGCGCCGCTTCCGGCCTCGGCATCGTGGTCTTCGACGCGTTCACCGGACAGTCCAGGCCGCCGCAGTCCCTCTCGGGTGGGGAGACGTTCCTCACCTCGCTCGCGCTCGCGCTCGGCCTCGCCGAAGTCGTCACCGCGCGAGCCGGCGGCATCCGCTTGGACACGCTCTTCATCGACGAGGGATTCGGCTCGCTCGACGGAGACACTCTCGATGTCGCCATGCGCACCCTCGACGAACTACGACAGGGCGGCAGGACCGTCGGGGTGATCAGCCACGTCGAGGCCATGCAGGAGCAGATCCCGGCGCAGCTCACGGTCCGGGCATTGCCGAACGGTCCCAGCATGATCGAGCCTCGCTGAGGTGGCGCCCGAACGGCGCCGCGGTGTCACACGCCGTATTCGGCGAGGATGAACTCGCGCAGCTGCACACTGCAGCGCGCGACGGCTTCGCGCCAGTCCGTGAGGGCGCCGTCTTCGGCCTGATCGGAGATGGCCCGGAACACGCGGATCGGGACCTCGAACCGCCCCGCCACCCAGATGTACGCATAGGTCTCCATGTCGACCAGAACCGCGCCGGACGGGCGGATCACGGCGGTGATCTCCGCGTCCTCGACGAAGTGGTCGCCGGTCGCGATCAGCACGCCCTCCCTGCCGGTCGACACCTTCGTGGGAAGGGAGACGTGCTGCCCGGAGATTCCGTCGAGATCGGTGACGTCGTGCTGGAATGCCGTGCCGACCTCGTGCACCCTCGACTCGAGGTCGGGGTCGATCGCCCCGGCGGTGCCCACCACGACGATCTCGTCGTAGTCGTTCGCATCGAGGGCACGGGTGAGTGCGTACGTCGCCTGCAACTTGCCGGGGCCCGTGATGAGCCGATCGAAGCCCTCGAGCTCCTCCGGGAAGGCGGACAGTTCGGAGGCGAGCGCGGCGACGAGGAGTTTCACTGCCCCATTCTCTCAGGTCACCGCGGACAGAACCTGACGAGCGACGCGGCGTCACCCGGGTGTAACACGGAGGGGAGATACTGATTCGAGGAACAGAGCGGAGGATCACATGTCGTTGCAGCAGCAGATCTCGGAGGACCTCGGCGTCCGGCCCGAGATCGATCCCGAAGCCGAGGTCGAACGTCGAGTCGCGTTCCTCGTCGAGTACCTCCGCACGACGGGCGCGAAGGGTTACGTACTCGGGATCTCGGGCGGGCAGGACTCGACCCTCGCCGGGCGTCTGGCGCAGCTCGCGGTCGAGAGGGTGCGGTCCGAGGGCGGCGAGGCGAAGTTCCTGGCCGTGCGCCTGCCGTACCGCGTCCAGCACGATGCGGCGGACGCTGAGGCGGCACTCGACTTCATCGCTCCGGATTCCTCGGTCGAGGTCAACATCCAGAACGGCGTCGACGGTGTCGAGGAAGACATCGAGTTCGCGGTCACGAGTGACATCAGCGACTTCAACCGCGGCAACATCAAAGCACGCGTGCGCATGGTCACGCAGTACGCGCTCGCCGGGCACGACGGCCTCCTCGTCATCGGCACGGATCACGCTGCCGAAGCGGTGACGGGTTTCTTCACGAAGTTCGGTGACGGCGCGGCCGACATCCTTCCGTTGTCCGGTCTCAGCAAACGGCAGGGGCGTTCGCTGCTGCAGTTCCTCGATGCCCCGGATCGACTCGCGTTCAAGGTGCCCACCGCCGATCTTCTCGACGGGCAACCCGGCCGGGCCGACGAGGAAGAACTCGGGCTCACGTACGAGCAGATCGACGACTTCCTCGAAGGGCGGTCGGTGGATCCCGACGTCGCCGGCCGCATCGAGGCGCGATACCTGGCGACGCAGCACAAGAGACACCTGCCGGTGACCCCGGACGACACCTGGTGGCGGTGATCGCAGGCCGCTTCTGAGGGCGTCCGGCTTCGCCCGTGTCGGATGCCGCGGATAGTGTCGAAGCATCCGACAGAACGGGAGCATCGTGCGGATCGACACTCAGGCGCAGCGCGTCATCTGGAGCGCGAGCGACCTCAAGGCGGCCGCGGAATGCGAGTTCGCGTGGTGTCGGGCGATCGACGCGAAGCTGGGCCGGGTGCCGGCCGTCGAAGAGCCGGAGGATGCGACGCTGAAGCGCGCCGCGGAGCTCGGTGACGTCCACGAGCAGAACGTGCTCGCCCGCTACATCGACGACCTCGGCGACGAGAACGTGCATCGCATCGAGAAGGTGTCCTCGGTCGATGCGGAGGCGTTGGCCGCGGCGATCGACGAGACCGTGCGGGCGCTGCGGTCCGAGGCGCTGGTCGTCTTCCAGGCGGCGTTCGCGACCGAGGAGTTCGTCGGGTTCGCTGATTTCCTGCGCAAGGACGACGAGGGGCGGTGGCGTGTCCAGGACTCGAAGCTGGCGCGCAAGGCTCGCGTGACGGCGCTCATGCAGCTCGCTGCATATGCCGATCAGCTCGACCGGATCGGCATCCCGCGCTCCGATGAGGTCGATCTCATCCTCGGCGACGGCACTCTCAGCACGCATGCCGTCGACGACCTCCTCCCGTTGTTCCAGGTGCGTCGCGCCCGGCTTCGTGCACTCATCGCCGATCGTCGTGTCGCCGACGGTGCGACGGGCACTCCTCTCGCCTGGGGCGATGATCGCGGTGACCTCCAGATCGTGGCCTGCGGCCGGTGCGCGACCTGTGAGGAGCAGGTGCTCGCGCATCGAGACCTCCTGATGGTCGCGCGGATGCGACCGGTGCAGCGGGCGCGACTGCGGGCAGCCGGTGTCGAGACGATCGACGCCCTCGCCGCCGCGGTCCATGCTCCGGCGGGAATGAACACCGACACGTTCGAGAATCTTCGCGCTCAAGCCCGTCTGCAGCTGCGCGCGGATGCAGAGGGCGAGCCGACGTACGACGTGCACTACGCGCAAGCGATCCATACTCTTCCCCTGCCGAGCCACGGCGACATCTTCTTCGACTTCGAGGGGGATCCGCTCTACACCGAGCCCGCAGCCGACGGGGAGGCGCAGTGGGGGATCGACTATCTCTTCGGCTGGGTAGACAACGCGGACCAGTACTCGGCGCTGTGGGCGCACACCTTCGCCGACGAGAAGCGGGCGCTCGAGTCCTTCCTCGACTTCGTCACCCTGCGCCGGGCGGCGCATCCCGGTATGCACATCTATCACTACGCCCCGTACGAGACATCGCATCTGGTGGCGATGGCCGCGCGACACGGCGTGCGCGAAGGAGAGGTCGACCGGCTGCTGCGAGAAGGGGTGTTCGTCGATCTGTACCCGCTGGTGCTGCGCACCGTGCGGGTGGGATCCCGCTCGTACTCGATCAAGAAGCTCGAACCGCTCTACATGGGTGAAGACGTGCGCACGAGCGACGTGCAGAAGGGCGACGACTCGATCGTTCAGTACGTCGCGGCGCGCGAGCTCGCGGCGGCCGGGAACCAGAGTGAGGCGGAGGTGGTCCTCGCCGACCTCGCCGACTACAACCGCTACGACTGCGTGTCCACGCGAAGGCTGCGCAACTGGCTCATCGACATCGCACGGCAGAAGGGCGTCACACCGGCGCCGCCGGACGCCGCCGACGAGGTCATCTACGAGCCGTCGCCCCGCTCCGTCGCGCTCCTTGCCGACGCGGAGCAGGCCGTGGAGGCCGGGGGCAACGGACTCGTCCATCGCATCGCGGCCGCGGCGATCGACTACTTCCCTCGCGAGGCGAAGAGCTTCTGGGTGTCGCATTTCCAGCGGCTGCGGGAGCCGGTGACGATGTGGGACGGCACGCGAGACGTGGTGCGGGTCGATCGTCCCTCGTCTTCCGTCCGTCGGGACTGGAGTATCGGGGAAGGGCGCAGGGTGATGTCCCGCGACATCGAGATCCGGGGAGAGGTGTCACCGGGAACGACCCTCGGCGCGGGTTCGCAACCGTTCGCCCTGTACGAGGTGCCGGCGCCCTTCGATACCGAAGTGCTGTCCCGAGCAGTCCACGTGCCGCACACCGTCACGGTGGCCGAAGTGCTCGACGACGGTTACCTCGTCACCGAATCGGCGGTGCAGGGCCAGACCTGGGACGAGCTTCCCCTCGCACTCACCCCCGCCGCGCCGCCGCGGGTCGTCTCCCTGCAAGGGGCGATCGACGAGTGGGCCGATGCCGTGCACGTTGCGGCCCCGGGCTACCCGCATGATGCCGCGACCGACATCCTGCGTCGTATCCCTCCGCGCACGACGTCAGGGGATGCGCTCCCGCCCGCAGACGACGACGTCATCGACGCGATCGTGCGCGGCGTGCTCGACCTCGACCACAGCTATCTCGCCGTGCAGGGGCCTCCCGGAACGGGCAAGACCTACACAGGGTCTCGTGTGATCGCACGTCTCGTGAACGAGCACGGTTTCAAGGTCGGCGTGGTCGCGCAGTCGCACGCCATCATCGAGACGCTGCTGGCGCGGATCGTGTCCGACGGCGTCTCGCCCTCTCAGGTGGCGAAAGCGCCGAAGGATCCCGACGCCGAACCGCCGTACACCGCGATCCCGAAGAACGGCATGGCAGCCTTCCACGCAGAGCACATCGGTGAGGGTGCGGTCGTCGGTGGCACGGCATGGGACTTCAGCAACACCCAGCGCGTCGACAGGGAGGGACTCGATCTGCTCGTGATCGACGAGGCCGGACAATTCTCGCTCGCCTCGACCATCGCCGTGGCCGCCGGTGCGAAACGGCTCCTGCTGCTCGGTGATCCGCAGCAGCTCCCGCAGGTGAGCCAGGGCGCTCATCCCGAGCCGGTGGACACGTCCGCTCTCGGGTGGGTGATGGACGGCGATCCGGTGGTCCGGCCGGAGTACGGCTACTTCCTCGCGCGATCGTGGCGCATGCACCCGGCGGTGGCGGCTCCGGTGTCGAAGCTCGCATACGCCGGACAGCTCGCCTCGGCGCCCGGCACGGAACTCCGCTCGCTCGACGGTGTGGAGCCCGGACTGCACGTGGTTCCGCTCCGGCACCGGGGGAACGCCACTGCGTCAGCGGAGGAGGCCGCCGAAGTCGTGCGGCTCGTCGACGATCTGATCGGTCGGACTTTCACCGACAACGACCCGAATGCCTCGGCGCGTCCGCTGACGCAGTCCGACATCATCGTCGTCACGCCCTACAACGCGCAGCGACAGCTGGTGCTTGATGCGCTGTCCGATGCGGGCTTCCCGGATGTTCCGGTGGGGACGGTCGACAACTTCCAGGGCAAGGAGGCGGTGGTGTCGATCACCTCGCTGGCTGCATCGAGCGGTCGGGATGCGCCTCGGGGGCCGGAGTTCCTGCTGCTGCAGAATCGTCTCAACGTGGCGATCTCCCGCGCTCAGGTCGTCGCCTACCTCATCCACTCCCCGGCCCTCCTCGACGATCTGCCGCATACGCCCGAGGGAGTCGCTCGTCTCAGTGCCTTCGCGCGTCTCGTGGGTGCGGCGGAGTGAGCGTCCACACCACGGAGGACATCCTCCGGGCCTCCGCCGCGTGGGTGTGGTTCCCCCGCGACAGCGATCAGGTGCACGAGGAACTGCAACTCGTGCGGTACCCGGCGCGCTTCGGCGGCGGGGTTCGTGCATCGCAGGTCCGCTCGTCTGTCGATGCCTCTTCGGTGCTCGATCACGCGATCGCGCACACCCGCGGCTGGGGCGAGGCGCAGCTCACATTCTGGACCAACCCCTCGGACTCTCCCGATCTCGAAGACGAGCTGCGTCGGCGCGGCGCCGAGCACATCGACACCGTCGCCGTCCTCGCGCGCGCCATCGATGAGCTCGTCGTCGACGTCCCCGGGGAGGCGTCGGCGGAGATCGTGCGCACACTCGAACAGGTGCGGGAGGTCGACGCGATCAACGTGCCGGTCTGGGCGCAGGAACCGCTCGACGAGGAGGGGATCCGCATCGAGAAGGATGAGGTCGTCGCAGGGCTGAAGACGGGGCGCGACGTGCGCGTCCTCGGTCGGCTGGAGGGACGGTCCGTGAGTACCGGCGGGTGCACGATCGTCAACGGCTTCGCACGGTTGTGGGGAGCGGCGACCCTACCGGATGCGCGTGGTCGGGGTGCGTATCGGGCTGTCCTCGCCGAGCGGTTGCGCGCTGCCGCCGAACGGGGCGCGGCGACCGCCCTCGTGAAGGGCCGTGTCGCCACGTCCGCACCGATCCTCAGGCGTGTGGGCTTCCGGCATTTCGGCGACGAGCGCGCCTATCGACTCACCCTCGCAGACTGATATCGGTCAGACCGTGCCGTAGAGGCGATCGCCGGCGTCGCCGAGTCCGGGGACGATGTAGCCCTTTTCGTCGAGACGCTCGTCGAGCGCGCCGAGCACGAGGGTCACGTCGCGGTCGCCCGCCATCGCCTCGATCGCGGCGACGCCTTCAGGGGTGCCGAGCAGGCAGATCGCCGTGACGTCCTTTGCCCCGCGGTCGAACAGGAACTGGATCGCCGCCGCGAGCGATCCACCGGTGGCGAGCATCGGGTCGATGGCGAAGCACTGGCGGTCGCTCAGGTCGTCGGGGAGACGCTCGGCGTACGTGGTCGGCTCGAAGGTCGTCTCGTCGCGCACCATTCCGAGGAACCCGACCTCTGCGGTCGGGAGCAGCTTGACCAGACCTTCGAGCATCCCGAGGCCGGCGCGGAGGATCGGCACCACGATGGGACGCGGCTCCGAGATCTTGACGCCCGTGGTCGTCGTCACGGGGGTGGTGATCTCGATCGGGCTGACCTTCACATTGCGGGTCGCCTCGTACGCGAGCAGGGTCACGAGTTCTTCCGTGAGCTGACGGAACACCGGCGACGGGGTGCGCGCGTCGCGCAGCACCGAGAGCTTGTGAGTGACGAGAGGGTGGTCGGCGACGTGAACACGCATGGATACAGGGTAATGCGCCAGGGAGCCCGGCACGACATCCGGGCCCGGGTGACCTGGGTGCGGCTGTCGTAGGCTCGACGCATGACCGCCGCCGACGACCTCGCGATGCAGCGGGCGCTCGCGCTTGCGGACGAGGCAGCGGCAGCGGCGGAGATCCCGGTCGGAGCGGTGATCCTCGACCGTGACGGGAACATCGTCGCCGAGGGGCGAAACACCCGCGAGGCCACGAACGATCCGACCGGTCATGCCGAAGTGGAGGCCTTGCGTCGTGCGGCGGCATCCGTCGGCTCGTGGAATCTCGAGGGGCACACTCTCGTGGTCACCCTCGAGCCGTGCATCATGTGTGCCGGGGCGATCCTGCAGGCGCGCATCGGGCGCGTGGTCTTCGGTGCCTGGGACGAGAAGGCGGGCGCGGCCGGCTCCATGTACGACGTCCTGCGCGACCGGAGGCTTCCGTACCGCGCCGAGGTGATCGGCGGTGTGCAGGCGGACGCGGTGGCGACGCAGCTGCGCACCTTCTTCGAGCAGCGGCGCTGAGCACTCGCCGCCCGTCCGGACTCCGCGCTCAGTCGGAGGACTTCAGCACGAAGACGTCGGTCGACGGCTCGGGATCGATCGCGGGGCGATACACGTCCGGCTCGATGTAGACGATGCGCGCGACCGGAACGGCCTCGCGGATGCGCGCCTCGATCGCGTTGATGTCGTCGGCGGCTTCCCGCAACGGCTTGTCGGCGTTGAGGGCGATCTTCGCAGCGACCATCAGCTCGTCCGGTCCGAGGTAGAGAGTCTTCATGTGGATGATCTTCTCGATCTCGTCGCCCGCGTTGATGGCATCGACGATGCGGTCGTGATCGGCGGCCGTCGCCCCTTCGCCGACCAGCAGGCTCTTCGTCTCGACGCCCAGCACGATCGCGATCAGCACCAGCAGCACACCGATCATCACGGTGCCGAGGGCGTCGAACACCGGGTTTCCCGTGAGGAGCGTGAGCCCGACGCCGAGCAGCGCGAACGTGAGGCCGGTCAGCGCACCGACGTCTTCGAGCAGCACGACGGGGAGTTCGGGAGCCTTCGAACGACGCACGAAGGAGACCCACGACTGCCCCTTCTCCCGCACGATGTTGCTCTCACGCACCGCGGTGCGCAGCGAGAACGACTCGAGCCCGATCGCGATGAAGAGGACGACCAGCGGCAACCACCACCAGGTCCTGTCGAGCTCGTGGGGGTTGGTGAGCTTCTCGACGCCCTCGTAGATCGCGAAGAGTCCACCGACGGAGAAGAGGATGATCGACACGACGAAGGCGTACACATAGCGCTCCCGGGCATAGCCGAAGGGGTGTGCACGGTCCGCTTCGCGACGTGCCTTGCGTCCGCCGAGCATGAGCAGGAGCTGGTTGCCGGAATCGGCGACCGAGTGGATGGCCTCCGCGAGCATCGAGGCGGAACCGGACAGCGCCCAGGCGACGAACTTCGCGAGCGCGATGCCCAGGTTCGCCAGGAACGCCGCGACGATGGCCTTGTTGCCTCCGGATGCACTCATGGGAAGAGTCTAGAACCGCCCACCGGAGGATGCGGGGAGTGCCCGCCGTAGGATGACGACATGGCTGACTCGCTTCCTTCCCTCGCTTTCCTCGGTGCCGGCTCGATGGGCGGTGCGATCCTGCGCGGAGTGGTCGCGTCGGGCATCCGGATCGACGGCGGGATCACCGCGACGAACCGCACCGCGGAGAAGGCGGAGGCGTTCGAAGGGCTCGACGGCGTCACCAGCATCGCACTCGTGGAGCGCCCGGACGGCAACGTCGAGGCCGCTGCGGGCGCGCGCATCGTCCTGGTCGGCGTCAAGCCGGCGATGGTGCCCGACCTGCTGCGCGAGATCGCCCCGCACCTCGCCGCCGACGCGATCGTGGTGAGTGTCGCGGCCGGTGTCACGCTGCAGACCTTCGCCGACGTGCTCGGTCCCGATGCCCGCGTGATCCGGTCGATGCCGAACACTCCGTCGACGGTGCGCAAGGGCGTCACCGGTCTCGCCGCGGGGGCCGCCGCGACCGCGGACGATCTGTCGCTCGTGCGTCGTCTGTTCGAGACCGTCGGCGCCGTCGTCGAGGTGCCGGAGTCTCAGATCGACGCGCTGTCGACGATCTCGGGATCGGGTCCGGCCTACGTGTATCTGCTGATCGAGGAGTTCACGAAGGCAGCCGTCGGCATGGGCTTCGAGGATGCCGACGCCAGGCTGATGGTGGAGCAGACGTTCATCGGCGCGACCGCACTGCTCGACGCCTCGGGAGAGGACCCTGCCGAGCTGCGTCGCCGCGTCACGAGTCCGAAGGGGACGACGGAGCGGGCTGTCGCGGTGCTGCAGGACGCGCACCTCGACCGCACTTTCTCCGATGCCGCTGCCGCCGCACTCGCCCGGGCGAAGGAACTCGCCGCCGGAGCCTGAACCGGGCCCCGGCGGATCGGCACCCCCCCTATCGGTGCACGAGGTCGCTAGCTCTCGCTGGCGACCTCGGCGAGCACTTCGGGCCAGCGTCGGTTGAGGATGCTGCCTCCGAGCACCGTCCCACCCCACAGGGCGAGCGCGCCGAGCACGACACCGCACGCGAGGCTGACCCAGCCCAGCGCAGGATTCCAGATCCCCGCGATCGCGAACCCGAGGGCGGGTGCGCCGACGAACAGCGTGATCGGTCCGATGACGATCATCGCGAGAAGCGACTGCACGCCACCGGAGGAGCCGCGACCGAGCGGGTTGGCCTCGGGCGCGGGAGCGCGACCCGGGAGGAAGCTGCCCACCCAGGCGCCTGCGCCGGCCGAGATCGCCGTCAGTCCGAGCGCCGACCCGAGGCTGCCGGGCAGCAGGTCCATCCGGCCGGCGAGCAGACAGGTGGCGACGCACAGCACGAGGGTCAGGGGCACGGCGATCAGCCCGAATCCGAGCAGTCGTCCCGCCCTATCCTGGGCGCCGCGGACGCCGCCCAGGATGTGGGCGGCGATCGCGTCGTTGTCGTAGGCGATCGCCATCTGGATGATGGTGCCGGTGAGGAGGGCGTTGATCGTCGGGATCAGCGTGAGTGCGGGCCCGAATCCGACGGACTCGTCCTGCAGTCCGTTCATGAGCGCGAGCCCGATGAAGATCGCGGGCAGGAGCAGCATCATCACGATGTTCACGACCTGTCGAGGGTCGCGGCGGAAATATCGCAGTGTGCGTGCGGCGATGGCGCCGGTCGGAGTGGCCGGCAGGACCCGGTCCAGCAGACCACCGGAGCGTACACGTCCTCCGCCGCTGTTCTGGATCGGGGCGACGAGGCGTGCGGCGAGCAGTCCCCGTGCCGCGAACCATAGGGCGATGACCGTCGCCAGGGCGATGAGCAGGCGGAGTGCTGCGGAGAGGTAGTCGCCCTGCGCGACCGACGCAGAGACGCCGAACACCGCGCCGATGGGCGTCCAGCCGACGATGTCGGTGACGGCTGTGAACGCCCCGCCGATGTCGTTCACCCGGAACAGCGCACCCATGCCGAGGTTGAGCAGCAGGCCGGAGGAGGCGACGAGCAGCACCCCCAGGATCACGACGAGGTCGCGGGTGCCACGGCGGGCCAACCACCCGGCGAGGACCCCGCTCACCACACGGGCGCCCAGCACACACGTCACGACGGCGACGGGTGCGAGGATCAGAGCGCTGAGCAGTGCCGGAAGGCTGATCGACCAGCCGAGGAGCATGAGCAGCAGTGCCGTGATCGTGCCGAGGCCCCCGATGGTCGTCGCGCCGGCGACGACCAGTCCGGGCAGCAGGGCTCCGGCGGTGAGGGGGAGCAGAGCGAATCGCTCGGGGGCCAGCGAATCATCACCGCTCACCAGGATCGACCCGACCCACCACCCGACGACCAGCACAGTGCCGGCGAGGACCATGACGGTGACCGCGGCCTCGGGGGCGGCGAAGCGCAGCGCCACGAGTGCTGCCGTCAGACCCGCGAGCATGCCCAGGGCGATCATCCCAGTGAGGACCAGGGTCACGATCATCCAGGGGTTGCGCGAGAGCTGGTGGCCCAGCTGCCGCCAGCGCAGGCTTACGAGGAGCGCAACCACGCGAGTGTCTCCGTCCCGAGATCGTGTGCGCCCACCAGGGCCAGGAACCGCTGCTGAAGCGTGAGACCGGCGCGCACCTCATCCAGCGTGCCGTGCGCGAGCAGACGACCCTCCGCGACGATGGCGACCCGGTCGCACATCGACTCGACGAGCTCCATCACGTGGCTGGAGAGCACCACCGTGCCGCCGCCGTCGACGAACGCGCGCAGGATCTGGCGGATCGTCTCGCCCGACACAGGATCGACCGCCTCGAGGGGCTCGTCCAGGATCAGGAGTCGCGGCGCATGGATCAGGGCGCACGCGAGGCCGATCTTCTTGCGCATGCCCGCCGAGTAGTCCACGACGAGGCGATCACGCGCATCGGTGAGGCCGAGGGCGGCGAGGAGCTCTTCGGTGCGCGATGCCACGTCAGCCTCAGGCATGCCCCGCAGCAGGCCCGTGTACCGCAGCAGCTCTGCGCCGGAGAGCCGGTCGAGCATGCGGATGCCATCGGGGAGCACGCCCATGCGCGCCTTGGCTTCGGCGGGGTTCTGCCACACATCCGCACCGAGCACCCACGCGTTCCCGGCGTCCGGACGCAACAGTCCGGTCGCCATGGCGAGGGTCGTGGTCTTGCCCGCGCCGTTCGGTCCGAGGAGTCCGAGCATCGATCCGGCCGGCACGTCGAGGGAGAGGGTGTCGACGGCGACCTTCGGCCCGAACTGCTTGTGGAGCCCGCGGAGGGCGAGGACGGGTGGGGCCGTTGTGTGGTCGGTCATGCCCTCCATCCCACCACGGACGGGTCGTCTGCGCGTCCGCCCTGAGGGGGAGTCTTGGAACCGGGGTGGGTCCCGTCGTCAGCGGTCGAGTGCAGCGAAACGCTCGATGTCGCTGTTGGTGCCCGACACGATGATGAGGTCGTGGTTGGTGACGATCGTGTTCGCCTCGGCGTAGCGGAACGGCTTACCGGGGCTCTTCACCCCGACGACGGTGACCTTGTACTTCGAGCGGACGCCCGACTCGTTCAAGCCGACGCCGCGGATGAACTTCGGCGGGTACATCTTGGCGAGCACGAAGTCGTCATCGAAGCGGATGAAGTCGAGCATCCGTCCGCTCACCAGGTGCGCCACGCGCTCGCCGGCCTCGCGCTCCGGGTAGATGACGTGGTTCGCGCCGACACGGGCCAGGATCTTGCCGTGGGACTGGGACACGGCCTTGGCCCAGATCTGCGGCACCTTGAGGTCGACGAGGTTGGCCGTGATCAGCACGGACGCCTCGATCGAAGAGCCGACGGCGACGACCGCGACCTGGAAGTCCTGCGCACCGATCTGGCGGAGCGCATCGATGTTCTTCGCGTCGGCCTGCACGGTGTGCGTGACGCGGTCGGACCACTTCTGCACGAGCTCGAGGTTGTCGTCGATCGCGAGCACCTCGCGGTCGAGACGGTCGAGCTCTCCGGCGCAGGCGGCGCCGAAGCGGCCGAGACCGATGACGAGGACGGGAGCGTCGCCCCGGAGGACTTCAACCAACGATCGGCCTTTCCACGGGCAGTGAGTAGTACTGCGTTCGCGATGTCGCGGCGACCGCCGCGGCGAGAGTCACTGTACCAACGCGCCCCATGAAGATGGTCGCGGCCATGACGTAGGAGGCTGAATCGGGCAGATCCGCGGTGAGCCCCGTCGACAGCCCGACGGTGCCGAAGGCCGAGATCACATCGAACAGGACGTGGCTGATCTCCTCCTTGGTGAGCTGGGCGATCACGATGGTCGACAGCGCGACGATGGTCGCCCCCCACGCGACGACGCTGAGGGCCACGCGTTGCACGTCGCTCGGGATGCGCCGCCCGAAGGCCTCGACGGACTGACGGCCCTTCGCCTCCGACCACACGGCGATCGCGAGGACGGCCAGGGTGGTGACCTTGATGCCGCCCGCCGTCGACGCCGAGCCGCCCCCGACGAACATCAGCATGCTGGCCGCGAGGAGGGAGGAGCCGTTCAGATCGTCCATGTCGATCACGCTGAAGCCGCCGGATCGGGTCATCGCCGAGAGGAAGAAGGCCTGGAACGTCGTGTCCGCGGCATCCATCGACCCGAACGTCTTCGGGTTGTCGAACTCCAGGACGACGAAGACGGCCGCACCCAGGATGAACAGGAGCACGGTGGTGACGAGGGTGAGCTTCGTGTGCAGTGACCAGCGCTTGACGTGCCAGACGTGCTTGGCGAGCGAGTAGATGACGGGGAAGCCGATGCTGCCGAGGAACACGCCCACCATGAGGAGAGAGAGCACGAGGTAGTCGTCGCCGAACACGGCCACACCGCCGTCGTTCGGGGCGAAACCGGTGTTGGTGAAGGCCATGGCCGCGAAGTACGGGGCCTCCCAGAGCGCCGCGATGGGGTTGACCTCCGCCATCACGAGGGCGGGGTAGAGCAGGACGGCGAGCGTGGCCTCGATGATGAGGGCCGATACCGCGACGGTCGTGAGCAGCTGACCGACCTCGCCCAGGCGCACCGTCTGGCTCTCGTTCACCACGCCCCCGTGCGCGCGCAGAGGGTTCGTGTCGCCGGCCGCCAGCAGTTTGGCCCGCAGCCCCAAGCGCTTCGAGATGAGCATCCCCATGAGGGACGCGAGGGTGAGGACGCCGATACCGCCGATGTTCACGCCGAGGAAGACGACGACGTGCCCGAACGGCGACCAGTGGTTCGCCATGTCCACGGTCGACAGGCCGGTGACGCAGATCGTCGACATGGCCGTGAAGAGGGCGTCGCTCAGCGGGGTGACGGTGCCGCTGGCGGACGCGATCGGTAGCGACAGGAGAACCGTGAACACGAGGATCAGGAGCGCGAAGACGACGATCGCGAAACGGGAGGGCGAGGAGGTGAGGATCTGCCTCGCACGGCCGGCGATGCCCGACAGACCCTGTCCTGGGGACGACGCCGAAACGATGCCCGACATCGCTGCCCCCTCATCTTCTCTCTCGGACGCGCCCCACGGTCGCACGGCGCCGGTCAGCCGAGCCTCCGTCATGGTACTCCGTGCCGGAGCCGACTACCCTGATCACATGACGGACATCTTCGACGTGATCGCAGACGGTACGAGGCGCGACATCCTCCAGCTCCTGCTGCGGCACATGTCCGAAGGAGAGACCGGCACGAGTGTCAGCCAGATCGTCGCCGATCTCGGCATCAGCCAGCCCACCGTCTCGAAGCACCTCAAGGTTCTTCGCGATGCCGAACTGGTGTCCGTGCGCGAAGACGGACAGCGCCGGTTCTACAGCCTCGCGGTCGAACCGCTCGAAGTCGTCGATGACTGGCTCGTTCCGTTCCTGGTCGATGCGTACGGCGACGCGGCCCCGGACATCGACTACCCCGGTGGCCCGCTTCCCGACAGTGCAGCACATGCCGCCGAGGTCGTCGGGCGCGCCGCGGCATCCGCCAAGCACGTCGTCACCTCGGCGCTCAAGCGATTCGGCGGCTGAGCCTCATCGACGGTTCGCGTCGCGGTGTGGCCGCTCGTGTGGCGTGCCCGGAAACGCCTCGCCCCTGACGGCCGGGGGGCATGACGTCAGGGGCGATCCGCGGATCCCCAGATCCGCGAGGACTCGGCGCGGTGCCGGCGCGAGTCCTGCACTGACAGTGGCAGTCGCGGCTGAGCGAAAGGCGAGCGACGCCTATGTCTCGGCTGGACGGCGGGAGCGGGTGCCGGAGGCCTGCGCGAGTTTCCTGGCTGAGGATCCCGCCGATGCCCCACTGATCACATGAGTCACACGGGTTTACAGGTGTCCCAGCTACCCCATAGAGTGTGCACATCGAGAAAGGGGTACGTGGGATGCCCGAGGTTCCAGACGTCCGATTCCTCACGGTGGCCGAGGTCGCCGAAATCATGCGCGTGTCCAAGATGACCGTGTATCGGCTGGTGCACGCCGGGGAACTGCCAGCCGTCCGCTTCGGGCGGAGCTACCGCGTACCGGAGTCGGCCGTGGCCGACGCGCTGCAGCGCCCCATCGCCGACGTCGGGTGAGTCGACGCGAGGCCGCACGGCGCACGCCGTCGGGTTTGCTAGACTGATCCGAGGCATTTTTCCGTGCCCGTACCCGGGTGTCCGATTTCGGGGACACCCAGCCCCTGACTTAGTGAGGTTTCCGTGGGTTCTGTCATCAAGAAGCGCCGCAAGCGCATGGCGAAGAAGAAGCACCGCAAGCTGCTTCGTAAGACTCGCCACCAGCGTCGCAACAAGAAGTAAGCGACCAGACACGAGCGCCTGTCTTCGGACGGGCGCTTTGTGTCTCTGCCCACAGATCTCCACCGCCGAGAGGATGTCATGAAGTCGATCACCGTCACCGAACTCGCCGAGCGCTCCGGTGTCCCGCTCATCGATGTCCGGGAGGTGGACGAGTTCGCCGCAGGCCACGTGCCCGGTGCCGTCAACATCCCGATGTCCGAGATCGGCAACCGGCTCGAGGAGTTGCCGTCGGAGGCGTTCGACGTGATCTGCCAGGCCGGCGGCCGTTCGGCGCGGGTCGTCGAGGCGCTGGAGTCCCGCGGGTACGACGCGACGAACGTCGAGGGTGGCACCGGTGAGTGGATCTCGCAGGGACGTGCCGTCGAGGTGCCGTCGGCGTGACCACGCTGACCCTGATCCGCAAGCCCGACTGCCATCTGTGTGAGGTGGCTTCTGAGGTGATCGACGCCGTCGTCGCCGAACTGCCGGACGCGGCGGCGGAGCAGATCGAGATCGTCGAGGCGTCGATCAACGACGACCCCGCCCTGTACGAGCTGTGGTGGGAGAAGATCCCGGTCCTGTTGATCGACGGCGAGTTGCATGCGCACTGGCGCGTGACGCCGGACCGTCTGCGGGAAGCGCTGGAGACAGCCGTCCGCAGCGATATGAAGTCCGAGTCGAAGGAAGCCCTGTGACCATCCGCCATGTCGTGACCTGGAAGCTCGCCGCCGAGGACGCCACCGTGCGTGCCGAGCAGGCGAAGGAAGCCGCGCGCCGCCTGAACGCCCTCGAGGGTGTGGTGCCGCAGCTCCTCTCGATCTCCGCCGGAGCCAACATGGCGTACCCGGAGGCGAACTGGGACGTGACGCTGGTCGCGGACTTCGACTCGGTGGAGGCGATCGAGGAGTACCAGGTGCACCCCGCGCACGAAGAGGTCGTCACGTACATCCGCTCGGTCGTGGCATCGCGCGTCGCCGTCGACTTCGAGGTCTGACACTCCGTCGCGGGTTGCGAGGAACTCGATTTCGTCCGTCTTCCCGGCGGTCTCGCAACACAAACGTGATACGCGGCGACGCCGATGCCATTGGTCACGCGACCGACCGCATGTTTAGATGTTCTCCTACCCGTCACCGGGCGTCACATTCGCCCTCGACTCACAGGAGCCGACATGCCTCGTCGTAACCTCATCGCCGGTCTCGCCCTCGCGGCGACCGCCACCCTCGCGCTCGCCGGCTGCGCGACGGGATCCTCGGACGCGGGCAGCGGTGGTGAGCCGGCTGCGGGCGACGACTACGGCTTGATCGAGGCGGGTACGCTCACCGTCTGCTCGGACATCCCTTACCCGCCGTTCGAGTTCGAGGACCCGAACTCGGAGACCGGCTATTCCGGCTTCGACATCGACCTGCTCGGCGCGATCGCCGCTCAGCTCGACCTGGAGCTCTCGGTACAGGACGTGGGCTTCGACGCGCTCCAGTCCGGGACCACCCTCGCTGCCGGGCAGTGCGACGTCGGGGCATCCGCCATGACGATCACCGACGAGCGCAAGGCCAACATCGACTTCTCCGACCCCTACTACGACTCGCTGCAGTCGCTCCTGGTGCGCACGGATTCGGGCATCGAGTCCATCGACGACCTCGCCGGGAAGAACGTCGGCGTGCAGCAGGGGACGACCGGCGAAGCCTATGCGGGCGAGAACGCGCCTGAGGCAGAGCTCGTGCAGTATCCGTCCGACGGTGAGCTGTGGCCGGCCATGCAGGCCGGACAGATCGAGGCCATCCTGCAGGACCAGCCGGTGAACCTCGAGCACGAGAAGGCCGACTCGAACTACAAGATCGTCGAGACCTACGAGACCGACGAGTCGTATGGCTTCGCTTTCGCGAAGGGCGAGAAGGACGCGCTGCTCGACGCGGTGAACGGAGCACTGGCGGATCTCCGCGACAGCGGCGAGTACCAGAAGATCTACGACCAGTACTTCACGGCCAACTGAGTCCGCAGGCGAGTCGGTCGAGAGGACCTTGACGATGGCGTTGAGGCGCACCACGAAAAGCAAGCTGTACCGGTACACCGTCTATGCGGTGCTGATCGCGATCGCCGTCTGGGTGATCGTCAGCACTGACTGGGCTCGGATCGCGAATCTCTACTTCAACCCCGAGGTCGCGGTGAAGATGCTCCCGGGCATCATCACCACGGCACTCGTGAACACCCTGTGGTTCACCGCGGTGGCCTTCGTCGGCGGTCTGCTGCTCGGCGTCGTGCTGGCGTTGATGAAGTTGTCCGCAATCGGTCCGTTCCGCTGGATCGCGACGTGCTGGATCGAGTTGTTCCGCGGCCTCCCCGCGATCCTCACGATCTTCGCGATCGCGTTCATCCTCCCGATCGGGCTCGGCGTGCCGGCGACGAAGCTCGGCGGACCGGTGGTCCTCGGACTCATCGGTCTGATCCTGGTCGCTTCGGCCTACATGGCCGAGACGATCCGCGCCGGTATCCAGGCGGTTCCGAAGGGGCAGACGGAGGCGGCGCGTTCGCTGGGCATGTCGCCGATGAAGACGACCTTCTGGATCGTCGTGCCCCAGGGTTTCCGGATCATCATCCCGCCGCTGACCAACGAGTTCGTCCTGCTGTTGAAGGACACCTCGCTCCTGTTCGTGGCAGGATCCTTCATCTGGTCGAAGGAGCTCACGAACTTCGCCCGCGACGCGAGCACGCAGAACGCGAACGGAACGCCGCTGATCATGGCGGCGATCCTGTACCTGATCGTGACGATCCCGCTCACGCGCTTCAGTGCGTGGCTGGAACGACGGATGGCGAGGCAGCGATGATCACCGACCTGATCGATGTCCATGCCCCCGCGATCGACGTGCAGGGGCTCGTGAAATCCTTCGGCGACAACGAGGTGCTCAAGGGCATCGACCTCACCGTCACCAAGGGCGAGGTGGTCTGCGTGATCGGGCCCTCGGGCTCGGGGAAGTCGACGCTGCTGCGCTCGGTGAACCTGCTCGAGGAACCGACTGACGGCAAGGTGCTGATCGAGGGGATCGACATCACCGATCCCGACGTCGACATCGACCGGGTGCGCACGCGGATCGGCATGGTGTTCCAGAGCTTCAACCTGTTCCCGCACCTCGATGTGCTCGGCAACCTCACCATCGCTCAGCAGCGGGTGAAGAAGCGCTCCAAGAAGGAGGCCGAGCAGGTCGCACACGCGATGCTCGAGCGAGTGGGGCTCTCCGAGAAAGCGGATGCCTTCCCAGGACACCTGTCGGGAGGGCAGCAGCAGCGCGTGGCGATCGCGCGTGCCCTGTGCATGAACCCCGACATGATGCTCTTCGACGAGCCGACGTCGGCGCTGGACCCCGAACTGGTCGGCGAGGTGCTGCAGGTCATGCGCTCGCTGGCGGACGAGGGGATGACGATGCTCGTCGTCACGCACGAGATGGGCTTCGCTCGCGAGGTCGGGTCACGCCTCATCTTCATGGACGGTGGACACATCGTCGAAGAGGGCGACCCGCGCGAGGTTCTCAGCAACCCGCAGCACCCGCGCACGAAGGACTTCCTCTCGCGCGTGCTCTGACCCGGTACCCGGTCTGCGCGTGGGCACTCCGTCTGCGTGTCGAGACCCCGTCTGCGTGTCGAGACCCCCGGTGACAGACGTCTGCCACAGGGGGTCTCGACGCTGAACGGAGGCGTCGAGCTCAGTCGGACGCGAACTCAGCTGACCGCGAGCTCAGCTGACCGCGAGGTCAGTCGGACGCGAGGTCAGTCGACTTCGACGACCTCGGCGTCGGGGGCGTTCCGCCGGACGGACTCGATGCCGTTCAGGGCAGCGGACTTCGATGAGTAGCCCTCGCTGATCGCGATGACCTCGCCGTTGCCGGCCTTGAGGCGGAAGCGGTGCTCGCCGGACTTGTCGGCGTACAGCTCGAACTTGCCTGCCATGAGGAGTCCTTTCTCTCTCGGATGAGGGCACCCCGCCCCCTCGCGCCTCACGCTAGCGGTCGACGCGGATCCGGGGAAGAGCGCGTGGTCAGCCGCGCGGGTGCACGGCGACGGGTTCGGGAGCGACCGCGATACGCACGCGGTCGCCGAACGAAGGATGGATCCCGGGGGCGTGCTGCACGCGCACGAGCTCGCCCGACTCGGTGCGGACCAGGGTGCGGCGCATGCTTCCCAGGAAGGTGCTCTCCTCGACCAGGGCGTCGGTCGAGGAGTCCGCCTCCGACACGAAGTACACGTTCTCCGGCCGAAGATAGACATCGACCGGGCCATCCGCCGGCGCCTGTAGGGGGAGGCGCTGTCCCCACACCAGCACATGGTCGCCCTCCGCCACGCCCGAGACGACGCTCGAGAGTCCCACGAAGGCCGCGACCCCCGCCGTGGAAGGCAGCGTGTACAGCTGCTCCGGCGAACCGATCTGTTCGATCCGTCCGGCGTTCATCACCGCGATCCGGTCGGAGACGGCGAGCGCCTCCTCCTGGTCGTGCGTGACGAAGACGGTCGTGATCCCGAGGCGCAACTGGATGCGGCGGATCTCGTCGCGCAGCTGCACCCGCACCTTCGCGTCGAGCGCGGAGAGCGGCTCATCGAGCAGCAGCACCTTGGGCTCGGTCACCAGCGCTCGCGCGAGGGCCACCCGTTGCTGCTGACCGCCCGAGAGCTGATGCGGGAACCTGTCGGCCAAGTCACGCAAACCGACCAGCGCGAGCGCGTCGAGGGAGCGCTTCTCCGCCTCCGCCCTGCCGATGCCCCGTCGCCGCAGTCCGAAGGCGGTGTTGTCGGCGACCCGCAGGTGGGGGAAGAGCGAGTACGACTGGAAGACCATGCCGATGTCGCGCTTGTTCGTCGGTATGCGTGACACGTCCCCACCGCCGAGCAGCACGGCGCCGGCGTCGGCTCCTTCGAGGCCTGCGAGCACTCGGAGCAGCGTCGTCTTGCCGCACCCCGAGGGGCCGAGCAGGGAGACGAACTCCCCGGGTGCGATGTCGAGGTCCACACCGTGCAGGACCCGCGTGCCGGCGTAGCTCTTCACGATCCCCTGGAGCTCGACGCGCGTGCCCTCCCCGGCACGGGCGAGCAGCAGGTTGTCCTTGGTGCGGGGCAGGGCATGGTCGACGGTCATGAGCGGGCCTTTCGTGGGCCGCGGGCGACACGGCCGATCAGGAGGAGCAGGAGGAACACGAACGCCAGCGCGAGCAGGGTGAAGATGGCCGGCGCGTACGGATCCTGTTTGTTCACCACGACCATCGCGGTCTGGAACACCTGGCGGTTGAGGAGGGAGGCGATCGTGAACTCGCCGAGCACCACGGCGATCGAGATCAGCGAAGCCGCCAGGAGCCCCTGGCGGAGGTTCGGAGCGAGCACCTTGAGCACGACGACCGGCCAACTCGCTCCGAGCGAGCGTGCGGCCTCGGCGAGTGTGCGCAGGTCGGCGGCATCGATCGAAGCCTGGATCGAGCGGAAGGCGAACGGCAGCACGGTGATGCCGTAGGCGAAGGCCAGCGTCCACGTGCCGGTGCCGAGCGTGCGTCCGATATGCAGGTAGATCGGCGCGAGACCGACGACCAGCACGATCGCGGGAATCGAGATCGGGAGGAGCACCGCGAACTCGAACGCCGGCCGGAGTCTCGGGAAGCGCAGGTTCACCAGGATCATGGTCGGTGCCAGCAGGAGCAGCACGATGGCCACGGTGACGACGGCGAGGATCAGTGAGTTGCCGAGTCCCGTCCAGATCGGCTTGAGGGTGGCGGCGGCCGCGGGATCGAACAGCGCGATCCAGCGAGCGAACGACAGACCGCCCTCGGGATCGCGCAGCGTGAAGAGGAACGTCGACACCAGCGGGACGGCGAAGAACACACCGACGACGATGCCGATGGCCCAGCGGGTGGTGCGGGACGGACCGAGCCGGTTCACGACTGCCACCTCGCCGCGCGTCGCTGCACGAAGGAGTACAGGCCCATCACGATGCCGACCACCACGATCATGCCGAGCGCGAGGGCACCGGCGAGGTTCTCCCGCCCGAGCACGGTCTCGCTCGTGAGAGCGGTACGGATCTGGAGCGGCACGATCTGCGCCCCCTGGCTCGCGAGGGCGGCGGCCGTGGCATAGGACGAGAACGCGTTCGCGAACAGCAGCAGCAGGCTGGCGAGGAACGAGGGTGCGAGCACGGGGAGGCCGACGCGCATCCAGAAGCTCGCACGGGTGCCGCCGAGGGTGAGGTTCGCCTCCGCCCACTGTGGCTTGAGGGCAGCGAGGGCGGGCATGAAGGTGATGACCATCAAGGGGATCTGGAAGAAGAAGTAGGGGAGGATCAGACCCGGCAGCTCGTAGAGCCAGGTGCCGTTCGCGAAGATGTCGATGCCGAGCGAGTCCCTCAGGAAGACGGTGACGACGCCCTGGATGCCGATGGTCGCGATGAAGGCGAAGGCCAGCATGACGCCACCGAACTGGGCGAGCACTCCGGCCGCGGCATCCACGGCGGAACGGCTGCGGCTCTCGGGATCCATGCCGAGCAGCGCGTAGCAGACGAGCGCACCGACGACGGCGCCGACCAGGGCGGTGAGAAGCGAGAGCCCAGCGGAGTTCGCGAACGTGTTCAACACGACGGGGTCGGCGAGGGCCGCGATGTTCGACCAGGTGAACGCGCCGTCCTTCGTGAAGAAGCCGGAACCGACCGCGAGCACGGTGGGAACGGCGAGGAACAGCACGACGTAGGCGGCGAAGGGGATGAGCCCGAGCCAGGCGAAGGACGGAGCGGACCGCCGGGCCCTCGCGTGGGGCGAGAACCCGGCGGTGGGAGCGGGGGCGGATGCCGTGGCATCCGCCCCCGTTGCGGTGAGGGTCGTCACTGGACCGCCGCGGCCCACTTCTCGCCGAGAAGCGTGCCGGCGTTCGTGGACTGCTCCTCGGTCGGGACCACGGTCGTCTCCGGCGCCTCGGGGAGCGCAGCAGCGAGGTCGGCGTCGATCGTGCCCGCGTCGGTCATGGCCTCCATGCGCACCGGACGGGCGCCGCCCTTCAGCCACAGGTTCTGGACCTCGTCGCTGTAGAGGAACTCCTGCCACAGACGGGCTGCAGCGGGGTGCGGGGCGTCGACGTTGATGGCCTGGTTGTAGTACCCGGCGTAGCCCGTGCCGTCGAGCACGACGACCTTCCAGTCCTCATTGTCGGCCGAGTGCGAGGCGTTCAGGTAGTCCCAGTCGAACACGACCGGGGTCTCGCCGCTCACGATGGTCGCAGTGGTGACGTCGACCTTGAGCAGGTTGCCCGCCTGCTGGAGCTCGGAGAAGAAGTCGATGCCCGGCTGGAAGTCGTCGAGCGTGCCGTCGGACTGCACGGTCGCCAGGCCCACGGCGGCGAAGGCGGCACCGGCCTGCGTCGGGTCGCCGTTGATCGCCACAGCACCCTTGTAGTCGGACGAGAGCAGGTCGGAGAGCTCGGCGGGAGCATCGAACTTCGACGAGTCGTAGCCGATCGACATGTACCCGCCGTAGTCGCCGACGAAGAGGCCGCTGGGCTCCTTCAGCTCCTCGGGGATGTCGTCCCAGGTCTGCACCTTGTACGGCGCGAACGCGTCGGTGTTCTGGAGCGCGACGGTCAGTCCGAGGTCGAACACGTCCGGGGCGGTGTCGAGACCCTTGTTGGTCTCCGCGGCCTGGATCTCCTCGGCGCTGGAGACGTCGGGCGAGGTCTCGTTGATCGTGATCTCCGGGTACTTCTCGGCGAACAGATCGAGGATCTCGCCGTAGTTCGCCCAGTCGCGCGGAAGGGCGATGACGTTGAGGGAGCCCTCGGCCTTGGCTGCGGCTTCGAGGTCGGCGAAGGTGCCGAAGTCGGTGACCGAGGTCGCGGTGGCGGCGTCGACATCGGAGCTGCCTCCACCGGTCGCGTCCGCTGCGCCGGAGCAGGCGGTGAGTGCGAGTGCGGCCGTGGTGGCCAGGGCGATGCCGGCGCCGATGCGCGCGCGGCGGGTGATGCGGGCCATGAGTGTCCTCTCGGTGTCCGGCGCTGTGAGCCGGGTTCGGGTTGCGAGAGGACACTATGAGGCGCAGGTTGCCGACCGTCGCGGTGCGGGTGAACGGACGGTGGCGAGACGGTGGCCGAACAGGGCCGCGGGCCTCAGACCTGCGGGACGCTGTACTTGAAGCCGCGGTGCGAGCCGACGTAGCCCAGTCGCTCGTAGAAGCGGTGCGCGTCGGTACGGGCGGCATCGGAGGTGAGCTGCACCATCGTCGCGCCCAGGGCGGGGGCAGCGACCTCTCCCACCCAGCGCATCACGGTGGAGCCGATGCCCGACGAGCGCAGACTGCTCCGCACGCGCACTGCCTCGACGAGCAGTCGCCGCGCGCCCCGACGCGCCATCCCCGGGATCGAGGTGAGCTGCAGCGTGCCGACGACGTCGCCGTCCAGCTCGACCACGAGGAGGTCGTTCGACGGCTCGGTCAGGATCTCGACGAGCCCCCGTGTGTACGCGGGACGGTCCTCGTCGGAAGCCACGTCGCCGCGCGCGGCGCTGATCGGATCGTCGGCGAGGAGAGCGATCACGGCATCCGTGTCGTCCACGGTCGCCCGGCGCAGGAGCGCGGTGCCCCTGCGCGAATCGAACGAGTGCGGCAGCGGGAGGGCATCGAGCATGCCACCAGTCTGCCAGCGCCCGGCCGGATGCCGGAGCACCGCCGACTCTCTGGAATCATGGCCAGGTGGATATCGGCGCTGTGCTCGGACTGGAGCAACTCACGTGGGGCATACTGCTGCTCGTCGTCATCGCCGCTTTCTGCGCCGGCTGGATCGACGCGGTCGTCGGTGGGGGAGGTCTGCTGCAGCTCCCCGCGCTCCTGCTGATCCCCGGCATCTCGCCGGTGCAGGCCCTCGCGACGAACAAGCTCGCCTCGGTCTTCGGCACCGCGACCAGTAGCGTCACCTACTACCGCCGCGCGAAGCCCGACATACGCACGGCCCTGCCCATGGCGGCGATCGCCTTCGTCGGCTCGTTCGGTGGCGCGGCCGTGGCGACCGTGCTTCCGCCCGCCGCGTTCAAGCCCATCATCGTGATCGCCCTGCTCGTGGTGGCGCTGTTCACCGCATTCCGTCCCCAGATGGGCGCGGCGACCCAGCTGCGTTTCCACGGGCACAAGCATCACATCATGGCGGGTGCCGCCGGCCTCGGGATCGGCTTCTACGACGGGATGATCGGTCCCGGCACCGGTACCTTCCTCGTGATCACTCTCGTCGCGCTGCTCGGCTACGACTTCCTGCAGGCGAGCGCCAAGGCGAAGATCGTGAACCTGGCCACGAACGCGGGTGCCCTGATGCTGTTCATCCCGCACGGCGCGGTGCTGTGGTTGCTGGGCGGCATCCTCGCCGTGGCGAACGTCGCCGGCAGCTACCTGGGCTCGCGCATGGCCATCTCCCGCGGCACCACCTTCATCCGCGTGGTGTTCCTGGCGGTCGTGGTCGCCCTGATCGCGAAGCTCGGTGTCGACGTGTGGAACGAGAACATCGTGCCCGCGCTCGCGCTCCTCGGCTGAGCAACGAAAAAGCGCCCGGGTCGCACGAATCCGAAGATCTCGTGCGACCCGGGCGCGCGCCTCGGTGACGGCGGGGTCAGGCTTCGTCGTCCTCCGGCTCGAAGTCGACGCCGGCCTCGGCGCGCTGCGCCGCGGTGATCGGTGCCGGTGCGGCGGTCAGCGGGTCGAAGCCGTTGCCGGACTTCGGGAACGCGATGACTTCGCGGATCGACTCGGTCTTGGTGAGGTGTTGCAGCACGCGGTCCATGCCGAGCGCGATTCCGCCGTGCGGCGGGGCGCCGAACTTGAACGCGTCGAGCAGGAAGCCGAACTGCTCGTCAGCCTGCTCGTCGCTGATGCCCATGACCTCGAACACGCGCTTCTGCACGTCTTCGCGGTGGATGCGGATCGACCCGCCGCCGAGCTCGGATCCGTTGCACACGATGTCGTAGGCGTAGGCGAGAGCAGAACCGGGGTCGGTGTCGAAGGTGTCCTCGAACTCCGGCTTCGGGCCCGTGAACGCGTGGTGCACGGCGGTCCATGCTCCGGCGCCCACAGCGACGTCGCCCGAGGCCACGGCATCTGCAGCGGGCTCGAACATCGGGGCGTCGACGACCCAGGTGAAGGCGAACTCGTCCGGGCTCAGGTAGCCGAGGCGACGACCGATCTCGACGCGTGCGGCACCGAGCAGGGCGCGGCTCTCCTTGGTGGAACCGGCGGCGAAGAACACGCAGTCGCCGGTCTCCGCACCCACGAGCTCTGCGAGTCCGGCCTGTTCCGACTCGGACAGGTTCTTCGCCGCGGGGCCGCCGAGCGTCCCGTCCTCGTTGAACAACACGTACGCGAGACCACGGGCTCCACGCTGCTTCGCCCAGTCCTGCCACGCGTCGAGCTGCTTGCGCGGCTGGCTCGCGCCGCCGGGCATCCGCACGGCGCCGACGTACTCGGCCTGGAAGACGCGGAACGGGGTGTCCGCGAAGTACTCGGTCGCGTCGACGAGTTCGAGGCCGAAGCGCAGGTCGGGCTTGTCGGAACCGTACTTCGCCATGGCATCGGCGTACGTCATGCGCGGCAGCGGGGTCGCGACCTCGACGCCGATCGTGGCCCACATCGCGACGATGAGCGACTCCATCAGGGCGATGACGTCTTCCTGGTCGACGAAGCTCATCTCGATGTCGAGCTGCGTGAACTCGGGCTGGCGGTCGGCGCGGAAGTCCTCGTCGCGGTAGCAGCGTGCGATCTGGAAGTACTTCTCGACACCGCCGACCATCAGCAGCTGCTTGAACAGCTGCGGCGACTGCGGCAGGGCGTACCAGCTGCCGGGGCTCAGTCGCGCGGGCACCAGGAAGTCGCGGGCACCTTCGGGCGTCGAACGCGTGAGGGTCGGCGTCTCGACCTCGGTGAAGTCCTCGGCGTGCAGCACATCGCGGATCGCCTTGTAGACGTCGGAACGCAGGCGCAGGTTGGCGGCCTGTCCGGGACGACGCAGGTCGAGGTAGCGGTACTTGAGGCGCGCCTCTTCTCCGACCGTCTCGGTGTCGGCGAGCGCCGTCGACACCTGGAAGGGCAGCGCAGCGGACTCGTTGAGCACCTCGACATCGGTCGCGATGAGCTCGATCTCCCCGGTCGGCAGGTTCGGGTTCGCGTTGCCCTCGGGGCGCAGCGACACCTCCCCGGTGACCTTCAGGACGAACTCGTTGCGCAGCGGGTGCGCGATCTCCTCGTCGCGGATGACGACCTGGGCGATGCCCGAGGCATCCCGCAGATCGATGAAAGCGACTCCTCCGTGGTCACGACGGCGATCGACCCAACCCGTGAGGGTGACGGTCTGACCGATGTGCTCGGCTCGCAGAGAGCCTGCCGAGTGGGTGCGAAGCACGGAGTATTCCTTCTGATCTGGGAAATGGGGAACGCGCCCATTCTACGGGGGTGGTCGGCCCGTCTCCGGCCCCGTCAGCGGCGCCGGAGCCGTCGGATCAGTAGGATCGCCACGACACAGCTCTTACACAGAAAGGGAGCACCGTGGACAACAACGGCATCTCCGATCTCTACGCATCGATCTTCTCCGGCACCACGGGGCTGATCGCGCTCGTCTTCTACATCCTCGTCGCCGTCGGACTCTGGAAGGTGTTCACGAAGGCCGGATACCCCGGGATCCTCGCGATCATCCCGATCGTGAACCTCGTCTTCCTGGTGAAGATCGCCGGCATGTCCGGGTGGTTCGCGCTGCTCTACCTGATCCCGATCGTGAACCTGGTCCTCGCGATCATCGTGGCGTTCAAGCTCGGCGCACGCTTCGACAAGGGCGGAGTCTTCTCGTTCTTCCTGCTGGTCCTCTTCCCGTACATCGGGTACCTGATCCTCGGCTTCGGGGATTCGCGCTACAGCAAGGCGTGACATGACGGCGTCCCGGTTGCACCTCGTCCGACACGGCGAGGTGCACAATCCGGCCCGCGTGCTCTACGGGCGGCTGCCCGATTACCACCTGAGCACGGCGGGCCGGGGGATGGCGGCGGCCGCTGCCGAGCACGTGGCGGAGTCGGGTCGGCCGGTCTCCGCGCTGTACTCCTCACCGTTGGAGCGTGCGCAGGAGTCCGCCGAGCCGTTCGCCGAGGGCTTCGATCTCGTGCCGGAGATCGACATCCGCCTCATCGAGCCGACCAACGTCTTCGAGGGCACGCAGATGCGTCGTTCCCTCATGAACCCGCTGAACTGGTGGCACCTGCGCCAACCCGCGCTGCCGAGCTGGGGCGAACCGTATTCCTCCATCGCGGAGCGGATGCTCGGCGTCATGGATGAAGCCTGGGATGAGGCGGCCGACGGAGACGTCGTGATGGTGTCCCATCAGGCGCCGATCTGGATCACGCACCTCCGCGTCGCGGGTCTGCCCCTGCGTCATGACCCGCGCACCCGACGCTGCGCCCTGTCGAGCGTCACCTCGTTCGAACGCGTCGGTGATGTCTGGCGCGAAGTCGCCTACGCCGAGCCGGCCGCGACCGGCGGCGCCGTGGATGTCGGAGCCGTCTGACCCCCGTTCGAATCGCGCAACCGGCTCCCTTTCGGCGACGGATGCGGCCAGTTGCGCGATTCGAAAGCCGAGGTCAGTGCTCGGCAGCCAGAAGTGACTGGATGATGCCGACGGCTGCGAGCTGACCGGCGCCGGCCGCCAGCAGGACCGACGCCATCGGGCCGGGGAGCGAGGCGCGGTGCGCGAGGTCGCCCGCGGCGAAGACCCCGGGGAGCGAGGTGCGGCCGAATTCATCGATCTCGATCGCACCGGACTCGAGCATCCGCACGCCGAGATCTGCGGCGAAGGGTGCCCGCTGCCGCATCGTGCCGGACGCCACGAAGACGCCGGCCACGACGGACTCCTCGGAACCGGCGATGATCCGTACCCCGTCGTCGTGCCTCTCGACGGATGCCACCGGAGCAGCGCTGATCCGCACTCCCTCCGCCTCGAGGGAGGTCCGTTCCTCGTCCGTGAACGCCTCGGCGATCGGGAACACCGTGATGTCCTCGACGATGCGCCCGAGCAGCCCGATCAGATGGCCGGCGCGAGGGGCGGCACCCACGATGCCGATCGACCTGCCCGCATGCTCGTGACCGTCGCAGAAGGGGCAGCTGAACGCGAGGGTGCCCCACAGGTCCTGCAACCCGGGGACGACGGGCAGATCGTCGGCGACGCCGGTGGCCAGGATGACCCGTCGCCCCTCGACGGTCGATCCGTCGGCGAGCGTCACGGTGAACGCATCCTCGGATCCGGAGATCCCGGTGGCGGCACCCTCGCGGATCTCCACGTCGGCGTAGGCCGAGAGCTCGTCTCGGGCCTTCGCTCGGAACTCGGCAGGGGGAGTGCCGTCTGCACCGATGATGTTGTGCATGTGCAGCACGGTGCCGTTGCGGTACTCGCCCGAGTCCAGCAGCAGTGCCGAGCGGTGCATCCGGCCGAGGGTCAGGGCGGCTTGCAGCCCTGCCGGGCCTGCGCCGATCACGATGGCGTCGTACATGGGAATCCTTCCGTGGAGGTTGCTTTCCCGCACAGTCTGTGACTTCATGTCAACATGAAGTCAAGCGCCGAGCATCCCTGGTCCGTGGGCGACGTCGCCACCCGGTTCGATCTGCCGACGAATGTGTTGCGGCACTGGGAGTCGGTCGGGCTGCTCACCCCTCCCCGCGACTCCGCCGGGCGGCGACGATATGGCGAGGACGAGGTCGTGCGGATCGCCGTGATCCAGCGCAGCAAGGCCGCGGGGATGAGCCTCGAGCAGATCGCGGTGCTGCTCGACGACGGGAGCGCCGGAAGGCACCAGGTGCTGCAGCAGCACCTGGACGACATCGACCGGCGCATGGAGGAGATGCGCCGATCGCGGGAGATGACCGAGCACGCGATGGGGTGTCGCGCGCACGACATCGCCACGTGCCCTCGTTTCCGAGCCGGTGTGGACGACGTCCTGGCGCGGTTCTGAGGCTTCGTCAGACGCCTCCGTTTCCATCTCGCGCATAGGAAGCTCTGCGTAAACTCGGAGTCGTGCCAAGCGATTCGACGGTCCGTCCGATCCGCAGCGGCCGCTCCTCCCGCACCCGGCGCTCGCGTCGTGCGGTCGGTGCCGCGCTCGCTGCGGTGCTCGCCATCGGTCTGAGCGCGTGTGCTCCCGATCCGGTGAGTGAATCCTTCCTGAACGGCGAGAACACCGGCTATGTCGCGGCCGACGGCGCGATCGTGGAGATCCCCGCCGCCGACCGTGGCGAACCCGTGACGTTCGGCGGTGTCACCGAGACCGGCGAGAAGTTCGACAGCGCAGACGTCGCCGGACAGGTCACGGTGGTCAACTTCTGGTACGCCGGCTGCGCGCCGTGCCGCCTCGAAGCCGCCGACCTGGAGGCCGTGTGGCAGAAGTTCGCCGACGAGGATGTGTCGTTCGTGGGCATCAACACCCGCGATCAGGCCGACACCGCCGTCGCGTTCGCCGAGGAGTACGGCATCACCTACCCGAGTCTGATCGACGTCGACACCGCTGAGGCCAAGTTGGCGTTCGCCAAGGTCGTGCCGATCGCGGCCACACCCACCACACTCGTCCTCGACAGGCAGGGTCGTGTCGCCGCCAAGATCATCGGTCCGATCGACGGCCCGTCGATCCTCTCCACGCTGGTCAAGGACGCGCTCGCGGAGGACTCGTGAGTACCTCGGGAGCGTTGTGAACCCCGACGCGATCATCGGCTCCGGAGCCCTCTGGCTCGCGATTCCGGTCGCGATGCTCGCGGGACTCGTCTCGTTCCTGTCCCCGTGCGTCCTCCCGCTGGTCCCCGGTTACCTCGGGTTCCTGGGCGGTGCGGTCGCGCCCCGGTCTTCCACGATCGCCGGTGCGGAGGCGCAGACGACGACCCAGGCGACGGCGACCCGCGGTCGTCTCGTGATGGGCGTGCTGCTGTTCATCCTCGGCTTCACGATCGTCTTCATCGCCTACACGGTGCTCGGTGGAACGGTCGGTGTCTTCCTCCTGCAGTGGGGTGACCTGATCACCCGCATCCTGGGCGTGGTCATCATCGGGATGGGATTGGTTTTCCTGGGCCTGTTCGGGTTCGCGCAGAAGGAGTTCCGCTTCCATGTCGACTCGCGGGCCGGCATCGTCGGAGCCCCGCTGCTCGGTATCGCCCTCGGCATCGGCTGGGCCCCGTGCATGGGGCCGACGCTCGCCGCCATCATCGCCCTCTCCTTCAATGCCGGAGATCCGGTGCGTGCGGGCTTCCTGGGCCTCGCCTACTCGCTCGGACTCGGCATCCCGTTCCTCCTCGTCGCGCTCGGGTTCGGGTGGGCGACGAAGGCAGTCGGCTTCCTCCGTCGTCACATCCGCACGGTGAACGTCATCGGCGGAGTGATGCTGATCGTCCTCGGCGTCCTGATGGCCACCGGCCTGTGGACCGAGATCATGTCCCGGCTGATGGCGGTGATCGGCAGTGTCATCCTCCCGCTCTGATCGCGCCGCGAAATCCACCAGCCCCGAGAAGAACCCCCGCACAGAGAACACCATGACCGAGAACAAGGGTGCCGTGAACAGCGACTCCAGCGACCCGCTCCGCCCGTCCGACCACGTCGACGGCGACGACACGATCACCCAGCCGCGGCTCGGGTTCGTGGGTTGGCTGCGGTGGGGGTGGCGGCAGCTGACCTCGATGCGCACGGCTCTCATCCTGCTGCTCGTGCTCGCGATCGCGGCGATCCCCGGCTCGATCTTCCCGCAGCGGATGGCCGACCCGAACGGCGTCACGCAGTGGGAGCGCGACAACCCCGACCTGTTCCCGGTGCTCGACGGACTCAAGATGTTCGACGTGTACCTGTCGCCATGGTTCTCGGCGATCTACCTGCTGCTGTTCGCTTCGCTCGTCGGCTGTGTGATCCCGCGCATCAAGCACCACGCGAAGGCGCTGCGCGCACGTCCGCCGCGCACTCCCGCACGGCTGCAGCGGCTCGAGGACTACCGTGCGGTGACGCGAGACCCCTCTGCGGACTCCGGGACGAAGACCGGTGATGCCGATGCCGAGGCCGCCGCATCGATCGAGGTCGCGACGAAACAGCTCAAGGCACTCGGCTATCGGGTCGAACGCTACGACCGGGGCCGCACGTTCTCGGTCTCCGCGGAGCGCGGATACTGGCGTGAGACCGGCAACCTCCTATTCCACCTCGCGCTCGTGGGCGTGCTCGTCACGGTCGGCATCGGCGGCGGGTTCTCGTACACAGGTCAGCGCGTGCTCGTCGAGGGCGAGACTTTCGCGAACACGCTCCTCGACTACGACTCGATGAACCGCGGTCGGTTCGTGGGCGACGATGCGTTCGCTCCGTACTCGATGCGCCTCGACTCGTTCGACGTGACGTATCAGCCGTTCGGCGAGCCGGGTTCCGGGCAGGCGGGCGACTTCTCGGCGAACGTGACCGTGCAGGAGAACGGTGAGGAGCGCACCGGCGCGGTCAAGGTGAACGAGCCGCTCGCGGTCGCCGACGACGACGTGTTCCTGCTCGGCAACGGCTACGCGCCGACCGTGACCGTGCGTGATCCCGAGGGCAAGGTCGTCTTCACGGGCAGCACGCCCTTCCTCCCGCAGGACACCAGCATGACCTCCCTCGGAGTTCTCAAGGTGCCGGACGGACTCGCCGAGCAGGTCGGCCTGGTCGGGTTCTTCTATCCGACGACGGGCGTGCTCGACACCGGTGCGTTCTTCTCCGCGTACGGCGACCTCACCAACCCGACGCTGACGCTCGACGTGTACACCGGCGACTTGGGCATCAACGAGGGCGTGCCGCGCTCGGTCTACGTGCTCGACACCACGGGGATGACCAAGCTCACCGGCCGCACCACGGACGTCGAGTCGATCGAACTCACCCCCGGACAGACCGCGCAGCTGCCGAACGGCCTCGGTTCGGTCACCTTCGAGGACGACTCTCCCGCAGGTGCGACGGACGCCTCGCAGTCGGTGAAGCGCTTCGCCTCGCTGCAGATCCACCGTGATGAGTCCGGCGTCTGGGTCCTCGGCTTCGCGCTGCTCGCCCTCGGCGGTCTCATGATCGCCCTGTTCGTGCCTCGTCGACGCGTGTGGGTCAAGGCCACGGCACGCGACGGCGAGATCGCTCTGGAGTACGCCGCACTCGCCCGTGGCGAGGACCCGACTCTCGCTGCCGCCGTGGACGACCTCGTCGCAGGGCACACCCGACTGCTCGACGCGGCCGGAGGAACCACGGCGCGCTCCCCGATCGATGACACCGCGGACGAGTCCGCCGAGCCGGAGACCCCGGCGCCTGAAACCCGGAAAGTAGACTGACACCATGCTCGAGCTCAACGTGATCTCGCCGGTCCTGCTTTGGACGGCGATCGCGATCTACGCGGCGGCCTTCGTGGCCTACGCCTTCGATCTCGCGCGGCGCTCGCAGGCGACGGCCGACGCGCTCACCGTCCGCGAGCAGGTGCTCGTCGGAGCCTCTGGGGGGAGCGTCCCGGCATCCGGCGAGGCCTCCGGTGCGGTCGCCGCCCCGCAGCGATTCGTGATGGCGCGGATCGGCACCTCGCTGACGGTGCTCGGATTCCTCTTCCAGCTCGCCGCCACCGTCACCCGCGGCATCGCGGCGGGGCGCGTGCCGTGGGCGAACCTGTACGAATTCGCGATGATGGGCACGTTGCTCATCATCGCGGTGTACCTCGTGGTGCTCACCCGCATCGACCTGCGGTTCCTCGGCACTTTCATCACAGGACTCGTCGTCGTGCTGCTCGGCCTGGGGGCGACGAACTTCTACGTCGATGTCTCTCCGTTGATGGACCCGCTGAAGAGCGTGTGGCTCGTCATCCACGTGTTCGTGGCCTCCCTCGCGACGGCCTTCTTCGCCCTCGCGTTCGCGCTCTCGGTGATCCAGCTCATGCAGTCGCGTCGTGAGAGACTCGTCGGCGAAGGTGCCACGAAGACCGGTCCCGGCTTCCTCCGGACCTTCCCCAACGCGGTACGCCTGGAGAGCCTGGCGTACATGTTCACGATCATCGGCTTCATCCTCTGGACGTTCACCCTCATCGCCGGGTCGATCTGGGCCTACTACGCCTGGAGCCGTTTCTGGGGCTTCGACGTGAAGGAGACCTGGACGTTCGTGATCTGGGTCCTCTATGCCGGCTACATCCACGCCCGTGCGACCCGCGGCTGGCGCGGCAACCCTTCGGCGTGGCTGGCGATCGTGGGCTTCTCCGCCGTGATCTTCAACTTCACGATCGTGAATGTGTTCTTCAAGGGCCTGCACGCGTACTCCGGTCTGAGCTGACCCGACTCTCGTAACGACACCGAGACCCGTCCGCGGCACCATCCGCGCGGACGGGTCTCGTGCGTCCGGAGTATCGCCCCCGGTGCACCGATGCGCAGTTGTATGCTCATCGCAAGGGAGCGCCCACGGCAGGAGTCCCACATGCCCGTCCTCGTCGGAATCGTTGAAGATCATCCCGCGATGCTGTTCGGGATCGTGACCATCCTCAACCGCAGCGGCGGCATCCGTGTCGCAGCCAGCGGTGCGACCGCGAACGAGGTCGCGCGCCGTGCACGGAGGCTCGATGTGGTCCTGCTCGACCTCGCCCTCTCCGATGGTTCGACCCCGGCGGAGAACATCCGGACGCTCCAGTGCCTCGCGGCGAGCATCCTCGCGTACACCTCGGGGGACGAGTCGCAACGGCTCCGCGAGGCGGTGCGTGCGGGTGCCTCGGGGATGATCGCCAAGTCGGACTCGCTCGAGGTCATCACCGCGTCGGTGCGACGCGCTGCTCAGGGGCAGGTCGTGGCGACGACCGAATGGGCGGCAGCGCTCGATGCGGACCGCCGGTTCGTCGCTGCGCATCTCAGCCCCCGTGAGTCCGAGGTGCTGTCGCTGTACGCCTCCGGGCAGACCGCCGAGCAGGTCGCACAGGCCCTGTTCCTGTCGCGGGAGACCGTGCTCGATCACATCCGTCGCATCCGCGCGAAGTACGCCGCGGTCGACCGGGCGGCGCCGACGAAGGTCGACCTCTTCCGTCGCGCGGTGGAGGACGGACTGGTCCTGCAGCCCAGCTGATCCCGGCGGGAGGCGGTCAGCCCGTGAACGGCCAGATCAGGGGGACGTAGAAGACGGCGACGCCGAAGAACAGGATCATCAGGGGCCAGCCGAAGCGCGCGTAGTCCCCGAAGCGGTAGCCGCCGGGTTCCATCACCATCAGGTTCGCCGGCGTCGCGACCGGGGTGAGGAACGAGGCCGCACCCGCGATCGTGAGGGCCATCAGGAACGGCAGCACCGACGCCTCCATCGCGGCGGCGAGAGCGACCGCCACCGGGGCCACGATGAGCACGGTCGCGGTGTTGCTGATGAGCTGCCCGAGCACCAGCGTGATGAGCACGATCACCGCGACGGCGGCATGCGGGCCGGCCGTGCCCAGGAACGAGCGCAGGCCGTCGGCGATGAGCTGCGCGGCGCCGGTCTCCTGGAACGCGGTTGAGAGCGGGATCATGCCGGCGACCAGGATGACCGTCGTCCAGGAGATCGCCCGGTACGCCCGGGTGATCGACACCACCCTCGTCAGGATCAGGGCACCGGCTGCGAGGAGCCCCGCGATCGCGGCGGGCACGATGCCGGTCGCGAGCAAGACGATCATCGCGAGCAGGATCACGGCCGTACGCTTGGCACCGACTCCGAGCGGGACCGAGCGGCGCAGGGTGAGCGGCGCATCGACGACCAGAACTTCGTCGCGCTTCGAGGTGTGCCGGTGCAGGTCGTCCCAGGACCCGTCGAGGAGCAGCGCATCTCCCGCCTGCAGGTCGGTGCCCGACTCGTCGAGCGCCTCCTGCCCTCGTCGCACTCCGAGCACGACGAGATCGCCCGACGGCGTGCACATACCGGGGAAGACATGCAGGCCGATCAACACGGAACGCGGCGGCACCACGACCTCGGCGACCCCTCGCGACGCCGAGACCAAGGCGCGGTCGGGCGAGATCGCGTAGTCGGATCGCAACGTCGAGGCGAGGCGTTCGAGGTCGATCGGTGCCGACGCCGGGGTCCGTTCGGGCAGCAGCCGGTTGCCGAGCAGCAGGATGATGGCCAGTGTCCCCACCAGAAGCGGAAGCCCGGCGAGGGCGAACTCAAAGAACCCGAACGGGCGGGCACCGCTGTCGGCGGCGACCTCGGACACGATGATGTTGACCGGTGTGCCGGTGAGAGCGAGCATCGAGCCGGCGTGCGCGGAGAACGCGAGCGGCATCAGCATCTGAGACGGGCGGATCCCGGCGCGCGCCGCGACGACCACGACCAGGGGCAGGAGCGCGGCCACCGATCCGTTCACGCTGATCACCGCGGTCATCGCGGCGGCCAGCAGCCCGATCGTGAGGAGCAGGCGCGCGCGGCCGGTTCCGGAGCGGGCCACGACCTCCTGTCCGGCCCAGGCGATGATGCCCGTCGACTCCAGAGCCTCGCTCACCACGAACAGGGAGGCGATGAAGAGCACGGTCGGATCGCCGAACCCGGCGAGGGCGGAGGTCAGATCGAGCACCCCGGTCAGGTAGAGGGCGACCGAGACCCCGACGGCCACGACGCCGAGCGGGATGCGATTCGAGACGAACGCGATCACTGCGCAGAGCAGGATGACGAACGTCGCGATGATCGGGTCCACGGCCCCACGATAGGGCGACGCTCGCATCGCGGCGACCCCCCTAGTTCTAGGGGGTGGTCTTGTGGGAGCTTCTCGCTCGACAGGATCATGGGGACTATGGCTACGGAGAAGTCGTCGAGCACCCCCGATGCCGGGGACAAAGGGTTCCTGAACTGGATCGAGAAGGTCGGCAACAAGGTGCCGGATCCGACGATCATGTTCGTCTACCTGATCGGCCTCATCGCCGTGCTCTCCGCGGTCCTCGCGTGGATCGGGGTGTCGGTCACCGACGATGTCGTGATCCCCGTTCCGAAGGAAGAGTTCTCCCAGGTCAACGAGCAGTTCGGTGGCAACTGGCAGATCTATGACACCACCACCGGGATGCCCGCCGAGATCCCCGACTACACGATCGAGGAGCGCACCTTCGAGGTGCGCAACCTGCTCTCGATCGACGGCATCCGCTTCTTCTTCTCCTCCTTCGTCGACAACTTCGCGGGCTTCGGTGTGGTCGCCGTCGTGCTCATCGCGATGGCGGGCGTCGGTGTGGCAGAGCACGCGGGGTTGATGGGCGCGATGATCCGTCGCGTCGTGAAAGTGGCCCCGCGCCGTTGGCTCGCGTTCATCCTGATCTTCGTCGGTGTGCTGTCGTCGGTGGCGACGGATGCCGGCTACCTGATCCTCGTGCCGCTCGCCGCCGCAGCCTTCCTCACCGTCGGGCGGCATCCGCTGGCCGGCCTCGCCGGCGCATTCGCCGGTGTCGGCGCGGCCTTCGGGGCGAATCTCCTGATCACGCCCAGCGACAGCATGCTCACCGAGATCACCAATGAGGTGCTCGTCAGCGCCGGGATGCAGCCGATCGAGGTGACGCAGAACTTCTACTTCGGGATCGTGTCGACCTTCCTGCTCGCCACGGTGGCGCTCCTGGTGACGGTGTTCGTCACCGAGAAACGTCTGGGCTCCTACGACCGCAGAGACATGACGATCGCGGATGAGGCCGAAGGCGTCGACCACGATGCCGAGGCCCGCGGGCTGAAGTTCTCGTTCTGGGCGCTGCTGGGGTTCGTCGCCCTGGTCCTCGCGCTGACCCTGCCACCCGGCGCACCGCTGCGTGACCCGGAGACCGGCGCGATCATCGGCACGACGCCCTTCATGGCCAGCCTGGTGTTCCTCATCTCCCTCGCCTTCCTGGTGTGCGGCGTCGCCTACGGCGCGGGGGCGAGGACGCTGCGAGGCGGAACGGCCACCGTCCGTGCGATCGCCAAGACGTTCGCGAGTCTGGGCGGTCTGCTGGTGATGTTCCTGATGATCGCCCAGTTCATCGCGCTGTTCAACTGGACCAATCTCCCGACCGTCGCCGCGGTCTCGGCCGCCGAGCTGCTGGAGCAGGCGAGTGTCCCCGCCATCGTCCTGCTGCTCGCGTTCATCGTCGTGATCGTGATCCTGGACTTCATCCTCCCGGGGCTCGTGCCCAAGTGGGTGATCTTCGCGCCGGTGTTCATCCCGATCTTCGCGTCGCTCGACGTGGCACCGCAGACGCTCCTCGCCGCCTACCGGGTGGGGGACTCGCCCGTGAACGTGCTCACGCCGCTGATGGTCTACCTGCCGTTCATGGTCACCGTGGCGCAGCGTTACAAGAAGGAAGCGGGTATCGGCACCATCATCGCCCTGATGATCCCGTATGCGGTGTGGATGCTGCTCTCCTGGACGGCGCTGTACGTGGTCTGGTTCCTCCTCGGCATCCCCTGGGGCCCGGGCTCACCGGTCGACATCGCCGGCTGACCGACATCGCCGGCGGACGACGTATCCGAACAACCGCACAGAAGGAGCAGACCCCATGGACCGCAGACCCAACAAGCTGATCCCCGCCGATCTGAAGACCACGCCCGGGCTGGATGCCGTGGACACCGTGGATCTCCGGGTCGGTGAGATCGCCTCCGACGTCGAGGCGATCGGAGTCGGGGTGTACACCGACGGGGACGTTCCGGGTGAGCTCGGGTTCGACCGCGCCGGCCTGGAGGATGCGGGGTTCACTGCCGAGCCGGGGACCTCTCTGGTGCTGCCGCGCGCGGGTCAGCCGGATCTCGTCGCCGTCGGTCTGGGCGATCGGGCGGATGTCGGGCCGCGTGGCCTTCGCGATGCAGCGGCTGCTCTCGCTCGCGCCGTCCCCCGTCGGGCGACCCTGGGGCTGCGGATCGGCGACCTCGCGGGGGTGGAGGCAGGCGAGGCTGTGCGAGCGCTCGCCGAAGGGGCACTCCTCGCGCGCTACCGGTACACGGTGCTGAACGCGTCGTCGAAGCACGTCCCGCTCGCCGCCTTCACCGTGGATGTGCCGGGCGCGGACGGCGGGCCACTCGAGGTCGCACGCACGGCTGCCCGCGCTGGTGTCGTGGCCCGTGATCTGGCGAACACCCCGCCCGGTCACCTGACGGCGGTGAACATGGGCGAGATCGCGGTGGAACTCGGAGCGCGTTTCGGATTCGAGGTCGAGCTGTTCGACAAGCAGGCGCTCATCGATCTCGGCTGCGGGGGTCTGCTCGGCGTCAATCAGGGATCCGTGGAGGAGCCGCGCATGATCAAGCTCGTCTACACGCCCGAAGGTGGCGGCTCCGGCCACCTCGGCCTGGTGGGCAAGGGCATCATGTACGACTCGGGTGGCATCAGCCTCAAGCCCAGCGACCCGATGCATCTGCTCATGAAGATGGACATGGGCGGTGCTGCGGCCGTGCTCGGTGCCTTCGTCGGGCTGCGCGACGCCGGAGTCTCGACCAAGGTCTCGGGCTGGCTGATGTGCACCGACAACATGCCGTCCGGTACCGCGTACAAACTCGGTGACGTGCTCACGGCGCGCGGCGGCACCACGATCGAGGTGAAGAACACCGATGCCGAAGGGCGTCTCGTGATGAGCGATGCCCTCGTGCTCGCGACCGAGGACGGGGTGGACGCGATCGTCGACATCGCCACACTCACCGGTGCCGCATTGGTCTCTCTCGGCTCCGCGACCGCGCCGGTCTTCGGCAACGACCAGACGATGGTCGACCGGGTGCGTGAGGCCGCGGCGCTCGCCGACGAGCCCGTGTGGCAGCTGCCGCTCGAGCAGAAGTATCGCAAGCAGCTCGACTCGGACATCGCCGACATCGCGAACCTCGGTGGTCCCTTCGCCGGAGCCACGACGGCGGCGCTTTTCCTGCAGCACTTCGTGGGCGAGACGCCGTGGGCGCACATCGACATCGCCGGGACGATGCAGACCGAGAAGGACGACTCCTGGCGCACCGCGGGTGCCACCGGTTTCGGTGCGCGACTGCTGTTGGAGGCGGCCCGGAGCTTCACGCCGACCTCGTGAGCCTCAGCCGCCGAGGGGGATGCGAAAACGGAGACCGAAACACTCCGGCCCGGCGAGTCATGAATCGACGCGCCGGACCGGGAGCGGATGGTCTCCGTTTTCGCAGGGTGCTCAGGCCGTGGCGATGACCGCCCGCGCCGAAGTGGTCCGTCGGAGGGCGACGGCGAGGGTCGTGGCCACGAGCGACAGCACGCCCCACACGACCAGGGCTGCGACCGCGGAGCCGCTCGCGGTGATCAGTCCTGCGAAGGCCGGAGCGGTGGGCAGGACCGCGCCGAGTCCGGCCAGCCAATCGGGCACGGTGGAGATCAGACCCGTGGCGACCGCGAGCACACCGACGAGCGCCGAGATCCAGCGCCCCACACCGCCGAACAGTGCGACGAGTGCCTGGTTCACAGCGGCGAACACCACGCCGGCGAGCACGGCTGTGCCGGCGAAGGCCCACCAGGCGGGGGCGTCGTAGCTCGCGACGATCTGCACGATCAACGACACCAGTAGGCCCTGCCCTGCCCCGATCAGAGCAGCGGGTGCGAAGGCGCGCAACGTGAGCGTGGCAGACGAGCGTCGTGAGGTGAGGGTGCGGGCGGTGTGGGCGCGCATGACGAGGAAGGTCGCGAGTCCGCCGAACCACAGCACGACCGCGGCGAGCAGCGGGATCGCGGTCGGGCCGAAGATCGTGTCCATCGACGAGCTCGACGACACCGGATCGGCGATCACCGAGGCGAGGGACTTCGACTCGCTGTCGCTGAACGAGGGGAGTGAGTCGGAGGCCGTGCGCAGCCCGCCCGCGAGATCACCCGTACCGGTGGCCAGCGTGTCGAGCCCGGTCGAGAGCTCGGTGGCACCGTCGGCGAGGGCGGTGGCGCCGGTCGACAGCTGGGTGGCTCCGGAGGCGATGCCCCGCGCGCCCGTGGCGGAAGCGCTGATGCCCTGATCCGCGAGCTGGGTGAGCCCGGACGACAGCTGCGTGACACCGGCGCCGGCTTGGGACATCTGCCCGGCGAGGGTCGAGAACGTCCCCGGAAGCGCGGCGACTCCGGCGGCGACCTTCTTGCTGTTCAGGATGCCGGAGGCCGTGCCGGCGTCCGTCGCCACGGTTCCTGCCTCCGCGGCCAGGTCGGAGAGCTGCTGGCATTCCGCCGGGTCCGAGACCGGGGGCGTGCAGGCCGCGGCTGCTGCGGCCCCGAGCTTCTGAGCGAGGTCGGCCGAGCCGCTCGCGGCCGCTTGCGCCGACGAGGACGCGCTCTGAATCGCGCCGACCAGTTGCTTCGAGTCCTCGGCTCCGGACTGGAGCTGAGATGCCCCGGCTGTCAGCCCCGACCCGATCTGCGCAGCACCCGCGGCGGCATCCCGCGTCTTGCCCGCGATCGTGTCGAGTCCCGTGGCGAGTGACGATGCGCCGGTGCTCAGTTCTCCCGCACCGGAAGCGAGTTGGGTGGCGCCGTCGGGGATCGCGGCGGCTCCGATCGCGGCATCCCGCGCTCCGTTCGCGAGCTTCAACGCACCATCCGCCGCCTCGCCGATCTGGTCGCCGATCGTTGTGAAGCCGACCAGGATGTTCTCGGTCGTGGCCTCGGAGAGCATGGTGCCCATGCTCGAGGCGGCGACGTCGGCGATCTGGCCCGTGATGAGGTCATCGGCGACGAGGCCGTCGTCGGGTGTGGTCACGGTGATCGTGGCCTGCTCGGCCTTCCCGCCGCCGTCCGAGATCGCGGTGCCCGCGGAGGTGGCGGCTGCGGAGAACTCCTCCGGGATCGTGATGACGGCCTGGTAGGTGCCGTCGGCGAGTCCGTCGGTGGCGTCGTCCTGGTTGGAGATGACCCAGGTGAGGTTCGAGTCCAGGTCGTCCGATCCTTCGACCAGGCCCGAGGCGAGCTGGCGTCCGAGCGGGGTCACCTGCCCGTCGATGGTCACCGGATCGTCGAGGTTGACGATCGCCGCGGTCATCGAGTCCAGACGCTCGGTCGGGTTCTGCAGGGCCGCGACCAGGATGCCGCCGACCGCGGCAGGCAGGAGCAGCACTCCGAGAATCGTGAGCCACGTGATGGGTTTGCGGGAGCGGGCGCGCTCGATGGGGAGGGTCATGCGGTCACCTCGGTGGCTTTCGTCGTGTCGTCTTCAGGCCGAGGCCCCCGTTCTTCGTCGGCACCCCCGTCTGGATGCGGTGACTCGAGGGGGTGTCGACGCTCGGCGGGGGTGTCGACGGAGAGAAGCTCGGGGGCGGGACGGCCCGCGGCGGCGAGGAGGTCGCGCGCGACCTCGGGCGCGGTGGTCGTGAGGATCACGGCGATCGCAGCATCCGCATCCCGGAGTCGGGCGGCGATCTGATCGCGAGCGGCGAGGGGGAGCCTCTCGACGCCGTCGATCACGACCACCGCGGGTCGATCGCGCAGCGCCTCGGAGAGCTCGGATGCCGGGACCCCGGCATCCGTCGCGATCAAGGCGCCGACGTGTGCGCGCACCCAGGCCGCGCGTCCTGGCAGCAGATGCCCCGCCACCCGGAGGCGTCCCGCGTCAGGCGTCACCCGTCCTGCGATCGTCAGCGCCAGCGCACGCAACGCGGCACCGGAGCTCCCGGTCAGCAGCAGCGCTCCGCCCGGACGGACCCGGAGGTGCAGTCCGTCGATCCCGGCCTCCGTCAGCACGAGGTCGTCGGCGGCGACGATCGAACCGTCTCCCGGCCAGGCAGCGAGGTGCCGCTCGCGTTCCACCGCCTCGCCCTCGACGTCGACGCGGGGGAGGACCTTCTCCAGCCAGGCCGGGAGCTCCCAGGCGCGCTCGCCGAGGATGGCCATCAGCGCGGGGATCAAGGTCATGCGCACCAGGAAGGCATCGATCGCGATCCCGGCCGCGAGGCCCAGGGCGATGGGTTTGAGCGACGAGTCGCCCTCGGGGACGAACGCCACGAAGACGGCGAACATGATGAGGCCGGCCGCCGTGACCACCTTCGCCGACCCGGTGAACCCGCTGCGAACGGTGCGCAATGCGGCAGCGCGCCGCGTCGCCCGGTCGGGGCTCTTGGAGTCCGGGTCGTGCACGAAGTCCTCCCGCATGCGCGAGACGAGGAAGACCTGGTAGTCCATCGCGAGTCCGAACAGCACGCCCATCAGGATGATCGGCATGAAGCTGATGATGGGCCCGACCCGGGCGACGTGCAGGAGGTCGGCGAACCAGCCCCATTCGAACACGGCCCCGACGACGCCGAACGCCGCCACGATCGAGAGCAGGTATCCGGCGGCCGCGGTGATCGGCACCCACAGCGAGCGGAACACGATGGTCAGCAGGATGAGGGAGAGGCCGATCACGAAGATGCCGAACGGCAACAGGGCATTGCCGAGCTGATCGGAGATGTCGATGCCGACGGCGGTGAAGCCGGTGACCTTGAGGTCGATGCCGAACTCGTCGAACCACTCGTCGTGATGGCTGCGCAGTTCGCGGACGAGGTCGGCGGTCGCCGGGTCGTCCGGCGCCGTCTCCGGGATGATCTGGACGATGCCGGTGTCAGCGGTCTCGTTCGGCGTCGCGAGGGCGACTTCCTTGACGCCGGGCACCTTCGCGACGGCATCCCCGAGGTCTTCCATCAAGGTGAGCGGGTCGGTGGACGTGACGATCGTGCCCGTGAGGATCAGCGGGCCGTTGAATCCGGGTCCGAATTCCTCAGCGACGAGGTCGTAGTTCTGACGCGCTTCCGAGTCCTTCGGCAGCACCCCGGCGTTCGGGAGGGCGAGGTTCAGGCTGAGGGCGGGGATGGCCACGATGCCGAGGCCGATCACCACGGCGAGGGAGACGAGGAGGGGGCGCTTGGTGACACCGTTCACCCAGCGGGCACTGCCCTTGGCGCGGGCGGGAGCCGCGGGCGCGCTGTCGGGGTCGTCGCTCGCGTCCGTCTTCTTGGGCTTCGGTGCGCGCTTCGGCCGACCGGCCACTCTGCCCTTCATGAATCCGAGGAGCGCGGGGGTGAGGGTGACCGCGATCGCGACCGCGACGGCCACGGCGACCGAGGCGGCGATGCCCATGGTCGTCAGGAACGGGATGCCGGCGAAGCCGAGTCCGATCAGGGCGATGAGCACGGTGACGCCCGCGAACACCACGGCGGAGCCAGCCGTCCCGACGGCGCGCGACGCGGACTCCTCCGGATCGACGCCCTCGCGCACCTGATCCTGATGCCGCGCCATGATGAACAGTGCGTAGTCGATGCCGACCGCGAGCCCGAGCATGAGCGCCAGCAGCGGCGTGGTGGAGGAGACCGTGGCGAAGGCCGTCGCCGTGAAGATGCCTGCCATCGAGATGCCGACGCCGAGGATCGCCGTGAGGAGGGGAAGACCGGCGACGACGAATGAGCGGAAGGTGACGATCAGGACCAGCAGCGCGATGAGCAGACCGACCGCCTCGGTGAGCGTGACGCCCGGGATCGAGATCGCGAAGAGGTCGCCGCCGAGGGAGGTCTGTGCGCCGTCCGGGAGCTCGGAGTCCAGGTCGCCCACGACGGTGCGCAGTGCCTCTTTCGTGTCGTCCGAGACATCCGTGGACTCACCGTCGAACTGCACACGAACGATCGCCGCGGTGTCGTCGTCGTTGATCATCCCGCTGACCATCTCGTCGTACGGCGAGGTGGCCGCGAGGACACCGTCGAGGTCCGCGAGTTCGTCGACGGCCTCTTCGATGTGGTCGCGGTAGTCGTCATCCGTGACCTGATCGCCGTCGGCGGCCACCACGATGAACTGCGCGTTCGTGCCGCTCACCTGGGGGAAGGACCGGGAGAGCTGCTCCAGACCTGCCTGGGACTCGGTTCCGGGGATGGAGAAGGTGTTGTCCGTACCTGCGCCGAGCACGAGGGCACCGGCACCGGCGATGCCGAGCGCGAGGAGCCAGGACACGAGGACTCGCCACGGGTGACGGAACGACCAACGTCCGAGTGAGGACAGGAGTGTGGACACGCGTTCCTCCGAAGGGTGCGGGGTGGATACACAGGTGTATCCGATACATAGATGTATCGTAAGGTGACCCGCGCGGGTGAGTCTGTGTGCGGGGTGTGAATCGTGCGAGAGTGAAGGGTCAGGAGGTTTCGATGTCGACACCCGCAACCCGTAGTCGCGAGAACACGCGTGCCCGTCTACTGGAGGCGGCGGCGCAGGTCTTCGCCGAAGTCGGACTCGACGGTGCCTCCGTCGAGGCGGTCTGCGAGCGTGCAGGGTTCACTCGCGGCGCGTTCTACTCGAACTTCGAATCCAAGGACGAGCTCTTCCTGATGCTGGCGGCCAGCGTCTCCGAGGTGCGTGTGAGCGCGGTGCGTGCGCGTGTCGAGCAGCTCACCGCGGACGGCGCGCTCGCCGAGGGATGCGACCCCATCGAGCTCGTCCAGCAGATCATGGAGCTCGGAGGCGATGACCGCCTCGGCGTGATGCTGATGAGCGAGATCCGTATCCGTGCACTGCGTGACCCGGAGTTCGGCGCGGCCTATCTCGTTCAGGAGAGCGAGATGGTCGGGAGCATCGCGCAGATCATCGAGGACATCGTGTCGGCGGGGCCGTTGCAGTTGCGTCTGCCTGCGGAGACAGCGGCGCGGATGCTCATGATCCTCTGGGAGGGCATGACCGTGCGCGGTGCGATGGCAGGGCTCGACGACGCGCAGCTGCGGCATTCGGGCAGCGAGCAGCTCGGACGGCTCGTGCAGCTGTTCATCGAGTTGTAGCGGTCCCGGCCGCTCGTTCAATCCTCGGCCGACACGCCAGATGCCGGACCGTACCCGCGGAAGCGCCCGAGATCTGGCGTGTCGGCGGTGCCCCGGGTCAGTGCGCGGCGGCGGACAGCTCGTAGTGGCAGCGGGCGAGGCGGGCGAGCCACCATTCGCGTCGTTCGTCCGAGGCGGCGAGGCGGCTGAGTGCTTCCGCGTCCGGGGTCACGCGTCCGACCGGGATCGAGCCATCGACCGGACGCAGGTCGGCCACGTCGTCGAGGAACAGCGACGCCGTGCCGAGCCCGCAGTCATAGTCCAGCGTCGGAAGGGCGGCGGCGAGCGCGGCTCCCTGGGACAGGCCGATCGCGGTGTCCAGCGCGCTCGAGACCACGACCGGGAGCCCAGCAGCCGTGACGATCTGCAGGGCGTGCGTGATGCCGCCCAGCGGCTGGGCCTTGATCACGAGGAGGTCGGCGGCACCGGCGCGGGCGACCGCGAGTGGATCGGAGGACTTCCGCACGCTCTCATCTGCTGCCACCGGGATGCCCATGTACTTCACGCGCGTGCGGAGTTCCGTGAGCTCCGGAACCGTCGCGCAGGGCTGCTCGACGTATTCCAGGTCGTATTCACCGAGGGCGTGCACCGCGTGCTCGGCCTCGTCGACGTTCCAGGCGCCGTTCGCGTCGACCCGGATGCGTCCCTCGGGCCCCATCGCCTCGCGCACCGCCCGGACGCGTGCCACATCCTCGGTGAGGGTCTGCCCCGGCTCGGCGACCTTGACCTTGGCCGTGCGGCACCCCGTGAACCGCGACAGCAGCTCAGCCACGCGGTCGGCCTCGATCGCCGGGACGGTCGCGTTCACGCCGATCCGATCACGGAGCGGTTCAGGCTGGGGGCGCCAGGCGAAGTCGATCGCCGCGGCGAGCCAGGTCGAGGCCTCGACGTCGTCGTACTCGACGAACGGTGAGAACTCCGCCCAGCCTTCCGGTCCTTCGAAGAGGAGCGCTTCTCGCACATCGACGCCGCGGAAGCGACTGTGCAGGGGGAGGGCGACGACCCTGGCCGAGTCGAGCAGGTCTGCGAGCGGCGGGATCATGTGCCCATTCTGCTCCGTGGAGCATGCGGGCCGGTGTTCGTCGTCCGGGTGAGTCGTCAGGTCGGCATCGCGCTTCGATTGTCGATGTGCCATTGCCAATAGTGTGCGTCACACAGTAATGTGTTCGACATGAACGAGACGCTCGATACGCACCTGCAGGAACTGAGGCGCGGCACGGTGGTGCTCGCCTGCCTGCAGCTGCTGCGTGCGCCGGGGTACGGCTACTCGCTTCTCGAGCAACTCGAGCGCCGCGGCTTCGCGACGGACGCCAACACGCTGTATCCGCTGCTTCGCCGTCTGGAGAAGCAGGAGTACCTCACGAGCGAGTGGAACACCGAGGAAGCCAGGCCGCGCAAGTTCTACCGCACCTCCGAAGCAGGCATCCGGCTGGCCGACACCCTCACCGACGAATGGCGGTCACTCACGACCGCGATCACCTCTCTCACCACAGAGGAGAACTGACATGACCACGACGACCACGCTCACGGAGCGGTACATCAGTGCCACGATCCGCAGTCTCCGTCCCGACGCCCAGGACGACGTCCGTGCAGAGCTCGAGGCCTCCATCGCCGATGCGATCGAGGCGCGGGTGGACCAGGGCGACGCACCGGAGGATGCCGAGCGCGCGGTGCTCACCGAGCTCGGCGACCCCGGCGTCCTCGCCGCCGGCTATGCGGATCGCCCGCTGTACCTCATCGGTCCGCGGTTCTACCTGACCTGGTGGCGGCTGCTCAAGCTGCTGCTGATCATCGTTCCGGTCTGCGTCTTCGGAGCGGTCGCCCTCGGGCAGACCATCGCGGGTGCTCCGGTCGGCGAGATCATCTCCTCATCGATCCTTGCCGCCGGGGGCGCGATCCTCCACATCTGCTTCTGGACCACTTTGGTGTTCGTCATCCTCGATCGCACCGACAGCGCGACGGCGATCGAGAAGTGGGACCTCGACCAGCTCCCGGAGCCGAGCGAGAACGGTGTGGCGGGGCGGAACGATCTGATCGCATCGCTCGTCTTCCTCGGGATCTCCGTCGGCGCGCTCCTCTGGGACCGTTTCCGAGGCTTCGTCATCGTGGACGGCACCGTCGTGCCGATCGTCGATCCACAGTTGTGGCCCTGGGGGATCAGCGTCCTGTTCCTCCTGATCGCCGCGGAGGCGGTGTTCGCCGTCGTGCTGTTCCGCACGAGACGGTGGACGATCGGCCTGGCTGTGGTGAACACGATCCTCGCGCTGATGTTCCTTCTCTGGGTCGTCGCCCTCCTGCTCACGAACCAGCTCGTGAATCCGGACTTCCTCGCGCGGATCGCAGCTGCGGGCGGCGAGGGTTTCGCCGCGGGGCAGGCGGCATCCGCCGACGAGGGTGGCGTCTTCCGCATCCTCGCCGTGCTGTTGGGGTTCGGCTTCGCGATCGGTGTCGGCTGGGACATCGTCGACGGCTGGATCAAGACGGTTCGCGCACGCCGCGCCTGACATCACGGAATCCCGTACCGAGCGGGCCGAGGAATAGGCTGGATGTCGTGACCAGTGCATTCGTCTCCGACCTCTTCGACCCGGCCGAATGGGTGCTCGCGCCCGGGGCCGAAAGCTACACCGACATCACTGCGCACGTCTCGCACGACGGCGGAGTCGCACGCATCGCCTTCAACCGTCCGGAGGTGCGCAACGCGTTCCGCCCGCACACCGTCGACGAGCTCTACCGTGCCCTCGACATCGCCCGGCAGGATGCCCGCATCGGCGCGGTGCTGCTCACCGGAAACGGCCCGAGCCCGAAAGACGGCGGCTGGGCGTTCTGCTCCGGTGGCGACCAGCGCATCCGCGGTCGTGACGGCTACAAGTACTCGGACGCCGAGACGGCGGTCGTCGACGGTGCGAGTCGTGCCGCGGTCGGTCGTCTGCACATCCTCGAGGTGCAGCGCCTCATCCGCTTCATGCCCAAGGTCGTCATCGCCGTCGTCCCCGGGTGGGCAGCAGGAGGCGGGCACTCGCTGCACGTGGTCTGCGACCTCACGATCGCATCCGCGGAGGAGGCCCGCTTCAAGCAGACGGACGCCGATGTCGGCAGCTTCGACGCCGGCTACGGGTCTGCATACATGGCCCGCCAGACCGGTCAGAAGTTCGCGCGTGAGGTGTTCTTCCTCGCCGAGGAGTACTCCGCGCAGCGCGCGTACGAGATGGGCGCCGTGAATCGTGTGGTCCCGCATGCCGAACTCGAACGCGAAGCGCTGAAGATGGCCCGCACCGTGCTCACGAAATCGCCCACGGCGATCCGCATGCTGAAGTTCGCCTTCAATGCCGTCGACGACGGTCTGGTCGGACAGCAGGTGTTCGCCGGGGAGGCGACCCGCCTGGCCTATGGCACCGATGAAGCCGTCGAGGGCCGCGACTCGTTCCTCGAGAAGCGCGACCCCGACTGGTCTTCCTTCCCCTGGCACTACTGAGCCGGAGAGCAGCATGGTCGCACTGATCCCGACGGATGCCGAAGACCCGGCACAGCTGCGGGATGCCCTGGAACGCGCGTTCGACGGCGGCCCCGCCCTGGGACTCGGGATGGTCGCCGGAGCGCCCGAGGGGGTGGCCGACGGAATCGCGGCCGTCATCGCGACGTCCGGGTCGAGCGGGATCCCGAAGCGAGTCGCGCTCAGCGGTGAGGCGTTGCGGGCGAGCGCCGAGGCCACCGCGGCGCGGATCGGCAGCGGACGTTGGCTGCTCGCCCTCCCCGCCGGCTATGTCGCGGGGCTGCAGGTGCTCGTGCGCTCGATCCTCGCCCGCACCCAGCCGACGCGGATCGAGGGCCGCTTCTCGCCGGAGTCCTTCGCTCAGGCGACCTTCGAGATGATGCGCCCTTCGTCGCCGTCGGGCATCCCCGACCTCTACACCTCGCTGGTCCCGGCCCAGGTCGCGACGCTGCTCGATGCGGCGGAGGACACGGCGGTCCGCGCCGCGCTCACGGCGTATCGAGCGATCCTCGTCGGTGGGCAGGCGCTCCCGGAGCCCCTCCGCGAGCGGGCAGCCGACCTCGGAGTGCGTCTGGTGCGCACCTACGGCTCGACGGAGACCAGCGGCGGGTGCGTCTACGACGGTGTGCCGCTCGACACCGTGGGCGTGCGCGTGGTCGACGGCGAGCTGCGTCTCGCGGGTCCCATGCTCGCCGAAGGGTACCTCGGCGACGGGTCGCTGACGGCCCGGACGTTCGTCCACGACGAGCACGGGATCCGCTGGTACCGCACCGGCGACCTGGGCCTGGTGGAGGAGGGGATCGTGCGTGTGCACGGCAGAGCGGACAATGTGATCGTCTCGGGCGGGATCAACATCTCGCTCGATCGGGTGGAGCGCATCGTCCGTCGGATCGCGGGACTTCACGAGGCCGTGGTGGTCGGCGTGGAAGACGAGCGCTGGGGGGAGGCCTCGGTGATCGTCGCAGTCCGCGGCGAGGTCCTGCGGCGCAGCGAGTCCGAGCAGCTCGCCCACGCGCGCGACGCCGTCGAAGACGAGCTCGGCAGGCACGCACGTCCGGCCCGCCTGATCCTCGTGGACGAGATCGACGTCCTCCCGTCCGGGAAGCCCGACCGCGAGGCGATCCGGCGCGCCGTCGTCGAGTTGCACTGAGTGTCGCTGCCCTGCGCTCTGCCAGACTGAGCCGCATGGCCTCGTACACGCATGGACACCATGAATCCGTCCTCCGCTCGCACAACACGCGCGACATCGCGAACTCCGCGGCCTATCTTCGCCCACACCTCACCGCGGCGACGCGGCTTCTCGACGTCGGGGCGGGGCCGGGCACCATCACCGCCGACTTCGCCGGGATCGTCGCCCACGTCACCGCGACCGAGATCGATGAGAACGCACTGTCCCTGTCACGCGACCTCGCCGGCGAACGGGGCCTGACGAACCTCGCCTTCTCGATCGAGGACGTGCACGCCCTGAGCTTCCCCGATGCCTCCTTCGACGTCGTGCACGCGCACCAGGTGCTGCAGCATGTCGGCGACCCGGTGCAGGCACTGCGGGAGATGCGCCGAGTGACCGCTCCGGGTGGCATCGTCGCCGCTCGCGATGCGGACTACGCGGGCTTCATCTGGTTCCCGATCCTGCCCGAACTCGACCGCTGGCTGACGCTGTACCAGGCAGCCGCGCGGGCGAACGGCGGGGAGCCCGATGCCGGACGACGACTGTTGGCCTGGGCGCGCGCCGCGGGCTTCGAGGAGGTCACGGCGACGGCGTCCACCTGGTGCTACGCATCTCCGTCCGAGCGTGCGTGGTGGGGCGGGATGTGGGCCGACCGCATCCTCGAGTCGGCGCTCGCACGGCAGCTCGTCGACAGCGACCTGGCGACGCGGGCCGAGCTGCAGGAGATCAGCGACGCCTGGAAGCGCTGGGCCGATGACGGCGACGGCTGGTACCTCGTGCCGCACGGAGAGATCATCGCCCGCGTGTGACGAGCCGGGGATACATCCTGCGACGGATGCCCGCCCCCAGACCCTCGCGTAGCGTGGGGGAGTGATCCGCCCCCTGTCCCGCACGGCGCTGATCCTCGACATCGTCGGGGCGGCGCTGCTCTTCCTCGTCTTCGTCCCGATGTCGATCGTGTTCTACGGTCCGGGCACCGGGAACAGCGCGCTCGGGGGCGCGGCGGTCGTGGCCGTGGTCTTCGCCGCCGTCCTGATGTTCGGCGGTGTCGCGATCGGGCGACTCGCGCCCGGGCTCGCCCTCGCCGCCGCGTGGGCGGGCGCGATCCTCCAGATGCTGGCCGGATTCGGGCCGGTGCCGATCGACATCGCGATCCTGCTCGTGCTCTACGCCACGGCGGCCTGGGGTACTCGGCGTGTGCTCTGGTGGGGGTTCGGGTCCGCGCTTCTGGGCGGCCTCATCGCCGCGCTGTACATGGTGGTCGTCAACGGTGTCGCCTTCGGCACGAGCAGCGGCTGGGAGAAGGTGACGACGGGCACACTCCTGCTGGTGATCTCGGTCATGGCCCTCGGCTTCGCCTGGGTGTGCGGGTTGCTGTGGCGGGTCGTGCTGCGTGCGCGGCGCACCCGTGCGGCGCAGCTGCAGGCCGAGTCGCTCGCCATCGAGGAGCAGGAGCGGGTGCGCATCGCGCGGGACATGCACGACATCGTCGCCCACTCCCTGGCCGTCGTCATCGCGCAGGCGGACGGTGCACGGTATGCGGCAGCGGCGAAACCCGAGATGGCGACCGAGGCGCTCGGCACGATCGCGCAGACCGCGCGCGGAGCCTTGAGCGATGTGCGGATGCTGCTCACGCAGCTCCGGCACCGTCAGGGTGATGGTCCGCAACCGACCCTCGCCGACCTCGAAGCCCTGTTCGCGCAGGTCCGGCAGGCGGGAATCGAGCCGCGGGTCACGGTCGATCCCATGCCCCCGGGGGAGCCGCCCGGGGCCATCCAGCTCGCGGTGTACCGCATCCTGCAGGAGGCGCTCACGAACGCGATCCGGCACGGCGACGGCGCGGTCGACGTCCACCTCGCGTGGCTCGCGGACCGCGTCGACGTCGACGTGCGCAACACGGTGTCGCGCGACGCTGCCGTCGGTGTCGGGGGCCACGGCGTGATCGGGATGCGGGAGCGGGCGCAGCTCGTCGGCGGTAGTCTGCAAGCCGAGCGTCGAGGGGCGCAGTTCGTCGTCCATGCCACGCTTCCGATCGGAGCCGCCGAATGATCAGAGTCGTGCTCGTCGACGACCAGGCGCTGTTCCGTGCCGGTATCCGCATGCTCGTGGCTTCGCAGCCCGATCTCGAAGTGGTCGGCGAAGCGGGCGACGGGCGGGAGGCTCTCGAGGTCGTGCGGGCGACGCGGCCGGACGTGGTGCTGATGGACATCCGGATGCCGGTCATGGACGGGCTCACCGCGACGGCCGAGATCCTCGCCCGTCCGGAGCCTCCGCGCGTCGTCATGCTCACCACGTTCGACCTCGACGAGGCCGCCGCCCGGGCGATCCGGCAGGGTGCGAGCGGCTTCCTGCTCAAGGACGCCGATCCTGAGTTCCTGCTCGCCGCGATCCGCACGGTGCACTCCGGATCGAGCGTGATCGCGGCCGCGGCGACGCGCGACCTGTTCGCGCACTTCGCGGAAGCGCCGCGCCCGGTGCCTCCGCAGTACGACACGCTCACCGACCGCGAGAAGGAGATCTTCGCGCTCGCGGCACGTGGCTTGTCGAACGCCGAGATCGCCGGCCGGGAGTACCTCAGTGAGGCGACGGTGAAGACGCACATCAGCCGCATCCTCACCAAGCTCGTGCTGCGCGACCGGGTGCAGCTCGTGGTCTTCGCGTTCGAGCACGGCCTCGCCTGACCGTCGGTCGAGCACGGATCATCCTTGCGATGTACGCGGATGATCCGCCCGGGCGATGACCCGCAGGCAGCGACCGAAATAGCGTCGGAGGCATGGAGATCACGACCACCGACATGGGGCTCGCCGCCCGCGTCCAGCACCTGAAGAAGACCTACGGCTCGGGCGAGGGCACCGTCCGTGCGCTCGACGATGTCAGCGTGGGCATCCGCCGCGGACAGTTCACCGCGATCATGGGGCCCTCCGGCTCGGGGAAGTCCACCCTTATGCACATCATGGCGGGGCTCGACAGCCCCACGGAGGGCCGTGCGTGGATCGGCGACACCGAGATCACCGGGCTCGGTGACATCGACCTCACCATCCTGCGCCGCCGTCGCGTGGGCTTCATCTTCCAGGCGTTCAACCTCGTCCCCACGCTCGACGCACGTGCCAACATCATGCTGCCGTTCGAGCTCGACGGCCGGCGTCCGAGTGCGATCGAACGCGCCAGGATCGACGGTCTCATCGAGACCCTCGGCCTCGGCTCACGCCTGAACCACCGGCCCCATCAGCTGTCGGGCGGGCAGCAGCAGCGGGTCGCGATCGCCCGCGCTCTCGCCACCGCGCCCGACCTCGTGTTCGCGGATGAGCCCACCGGGAACCTCGACTCGAAGACAGGCCGAGAGGTGTTGCGTCTGCTCGCCACGGCGAGCCGGGAGCACGGGCAGTCCATCGCGATGGTCACGCATGACGCGATCGCCGCGAGTCACGCCGACCGCGTGCTGTACCTCGGAGACGGCCGCATCGTCGCGGACCACCCTCGGCAGACCGCGGAGGAGATCTCCGCGTACATGCTCGCCGCGGAGGTGGCCGCGTGACCGCCGTCGCGTCGGTCGTCCCCGAGAGTCGGGCGACCGGACCGCGTCTGGGCTGGCTGCGTGATCGCGGTATGGGGGCCAGCATCCTGGTGGCCGCACTGTCGGCCGCGTTCGGGGTGCTCCTCGTGGAGATCACCGCCTACATCGGCGCGGTCTTGCAGGCCGATCCGTTCATCGGCGACAGCGGGACGCTCGCGTTCGTCGTCGCGCTCCTGTCGGTGCTGCTGACGGTGGTCGCGATGTATGTCGCGGCGATCGTCACGGCGAACACCTTCTCGACGATCATCGCCGGGCGCACCCGGCAGATCGCTCTCCTCCGTCTGATCGGAGCGACGGCGCGCTCGCAGCGGGCCGAGGTGGGCACGCAGGGCCTCGTGGTCGGGCTGATCGGTGCGGGACTCGGCCTTCTCGCCGGACTCGTGCTGGCGGCGATCGGGGTCCAGGTCGGCGCCCAGTTCCTCGACAACGTCCCGACCTCCTTCTCCCTCGCGCAGCCGTTCGTGGCGCTTCCGGCGGTCGGTGTGGCGCTCACCACCTGGGCCGCAGCCTGGGCCGGCTCGCGACGCGTCCTCTCGGTGACCCCGCTGCAGGCCCTCGGCGGCGCCGTGGAGCGCACGCACGAAGAGGTCTCGGGCACGCAGGGACGACACATCGGCGCCTGGATCCTGCTCCTCACCGGTGCGGCACTGCTGGCCGGTGGGGTGGTGGTCGGCCTCATGACGCCCCTCGGCGTCGTGGTCGCCTTCTTCGGCGGGGTGCTCTCGTTCACCGGCCTGGCTCTCGGCTCCGTGCTGTTCATGCCGCCCGTGCTGCGGTTGGTGGGGCGGATGTTCGGGTCGAGCGCCACCGCGCGACTCGCCGCCGAGAACGCACTGCGGTATCCGGAGCGCTCGTCGCGGATGGCGATCGGCGTGGTGATGGGGGTGACCCTGGTGACGATGTTCGCCGTCGCGCTCGAGTCCGCGAAGCGTCTGATGATGAGCCAGGTCACGGGAGAGGTCCCCGACGAGTTCTTCGCCCCGATGGACGCCTTCGCCGCGATCATGATGGTGCTCGTGGCCGTCTCCGCCGTGATCGCCGCGGTCGGCCTCGTGAACCTGCTCACGATCGGTGTCGTGCAGCGCCGTCGCGAACTCGGTCTGCTGCGCTCGATCGGTCTGTCCAACGGGCAGGTGCGGCGGATGGTCCTCTTGGAGGCGACGCACATCACCGTCGCGGCGACGCTGACCGGACTCGTGCTGGGCGTCGTGTACGGCTGGATCGCCGCGCAGTCGCTCTTGGGATCCGTCCCGACCCTGCCCGACTTCGTCCCCGCCGGCCTCGTGGCACCGCAGATCCCGTGGATCCCGGTGGCGATCATCGTCGCCTCCACGGCCGTGCTCACCCTCGTGGCCGCGGCGACGCCCACCCGCCTGGCGACGCGGGTGGCTCCGGTGGAGGCGCTCGCGGCGGACTGACGCCTCTAGGCTGGTCGGATGCCGTCGCCGTTCGATCAGTCCACGTATCAGGTCCGTCTCGAGTGGGGAACCGCGGGCCTCGCCCGCCTCGCCCCCACCGACATCGTGGTGGTCGTGGACGTGCTGCGGTTCTCCTCCACGGTCATCGATGCGGTGGTGTCCGGCACGGAGGTCGGGCTGGCGGAGGCGGAGGGCTGGTCGCGGAACGGCGCGGCCGTGGCCGCGGCGGCAGCACCGGATGCGACCGTGCTGATCGGCGGTGTCCGCAACGCCTCTGCCGTGGCACGCGCGGTGCAGACGCTCCAGGAGCGGCGGCAGGCGCGTACCTCGGTCGCGATCATCGCCGCGGGGGAGGCCGACGCGGAGGGAACGCTGCGGTTCGCGGTCGAGGACCAGCTCGGCGCGGGGGCGATCGTCCTGGCGCTCTCGGATCGCGGCATCGATCACACGGCCCCGGACGCGGCGGTCGCCGCCGAGGGGTTCCGTGCCCTGCGAGGCGCCCTGCGGCACATGATCGGCGCGAGCGGGTCAGGGCGCGAGCTCGCCGGGGGCGTCGAGGCGACCACCCGCATCGAGGCAGCCGGTCTGGTGCCGACGTCGACGACGGACGCTGCCGTGCTCGACGCGGTCGACGTCGTCCCGGTGCTGCGGGCGGGGGCGTTCGTCCCGTTCGCCTGATCCCCCGGCACGGACTCGTGCGGCGAGGGAGGCTCCGGTTCGGCTCAGGGCACGTAGGGTCGTGGCATGAGGTACCTCCCCGCCGTCATCGTCGACATCGTGCTCGTGCTGGTCTTCGCGGCGATCGGCCGGGCCTCGCATGACGAGAACCCCGCCGGGTTCCTGCTCACCGCCTGGCCCTTCCTGATCGCGGTGCTCCTCGGGCATCTCCTCGCCGCTCTGCTCCCGGGCAGGCCGCGCCGCCCGTGGTCCGTGCTGTGGGGCGTGGTCGTGTGGATCGTGACGGTCGCAGGCGGAATGCTCATCCGCGTGCTCAGCGGTGACACCGCCGAGGTGCCGTTCATCATCGTCGCGACGCTGGTCCTCGGCGCGTTCCTCGTCGGCTGGCGCGGGATCGCGGCGTTGCTTCGCCGCCGACATGGCGCCGCCCCTCACCACGACCTCGCGGACTCGACCGAGCAGGGGGACTCAGGCGACCCGGTCACCTGAGTCGCAGTCAGCGCGGCATCTGCGCGGCGAGACGCACGTCGGACGAGATCTCGCGCCGCGTCCAGGCGAACAGGTGTCGGGCGTCGTAGGTGCGCGAACAGCGCGCGCAGGAAGTGGGGCGGGTCGGTCGGCGGTGGCGGTACGTCACGTGACCCGCGGGACAGCTTCCCACCCAGGGGGCGAGCTCGACGGCGGTCTCTCCGTGGTGCGTCGTGCCGCCGACGTATCCGAGGTCGCGGGCGACGCGCTTCCACGCCGGTCCGTGGGCCGCTGCGTGACCGGCGAGGGCGTGCGCGACCTCGTGCAGCAACACCTGGTGGATCTCGTCGTCATCGAACCGCGCGGCCAGATAGCGCGAGACCGTGATGCGCTGTTTCGTGTAGTCGCACTGCCCGGCACGGCGCTTGGCATTGTCGAAGCCGAAGGACCAGCTGTCATCGAGATGCAGCGTGATCAGTGCTTCGCCCCAGACGCGCACACGGTCGAGTTCCGCCATGCGATCAGGGTAAGCCATGCGACCGACATCGCGGTCGCGGGAGGACTCAGCCCGCGATGAGCTGTGAGGGACGATGCCGCTCGGCCGCTTCGATCGCGAGCAGCGCGGTCTCCAGTTCGCTGTCCTGTGCACCGGACTCGCGACGCAGGAACAGCGACTGCTTGAAGCTCTCCCGGGCGGTCTCGAAGTCCCCGGCGTCGTAGGCGTTCTTGCCGTGGTGCTGATACGCGAAGGCCGCGATCGACAGCCACCGTTGTCCCTCGGCCTCGGTCGCGCAGGTCGCCAGCTCCTGTTCGGCAGCAGCATGCGCTCCCCGATACTGCAGGATCGTCGCGTGCAGCACGCGAGCGCGGAGCACGTCCTTGCGGGTGCCGGCCATGCGCGCCTGGCGGACGGTCTCGTCGGCCAGCGCGAGCGCCTCATCCAGGCGGTCGAGCACTTTCAACAGCCAGACCCGCTCCAGCAGTGCGGGCAGGCTCCGCTGCCCCTCGATCTCCGCGAGACGGGTCGCGCACTCGTCGAGATCGACCACCTCGCGGAGGGTCTCCTGGTCGTATCCCCGGATGAAACTCATTGCTCTCCTTCCGCAGCGTCCCCGTCCAGTCTGCCTTCCGGTCGCGGGGTCGTCCCGGCGGCGCGCCCTGGTCGCCGCATCCGGCGTCGTCGCTGTGCCGGATAGGCCGGCTCAGCGCAGGAACAGCGAGGCGTCGGGACGCGGTGAGGCGACGGCATCCGCATCCGTGACGATGCGGGCGCCCTGGGTGAACGTCTCGACCTCGGCGCCTTGGGCGATCTTCGCGGGGTGGGGGCCGGCGGCGAGAATCCGCGGCAGCCATTCCGTCGGCAGGGGAGCGGCGGACGCCGCGATCACGAGGTTCCCGAATCGTCTGCCCTTGAGCACCTGGGTGTCGGCGAGCACGGCGACCTCCGGGAGGACCTCCGCGATCGTCGCCGTCTGGCGCCGGGCGAAGGCGAGGCCGGGACCGTCGGCGACGTTGACGAGGAGCACGCCGCCGGGAGCCAGCAGCTCCGCGAGCTCGCGGTAGAACTCGACGCTGGTGAGGTGTGCGGGCGTCTGTGCTCCCGAGTAGACGTCGGAGACGACGAGGTCGCAGTTCGTCCGCAGTGCGTTCGGGAGCTTCGTGACGCCCGCCCGCGCGTCGCCGATCCTGATCCGGATGGAGGCGCCCTTCGGCAGCGGGAGGTGCTCCCTGACCAGCTGTGCCAGCGGAGCCTCCAGCTCGATGACCTGCTGGCGGGAGCCGGGGCGCGTCGCTTCGATGTAGCGGGGGATCGTCATCGCGCCGGCGCCGAGGTGCACGGCGGTCAGCGGGCCTGCGGCGAGCTGGTCGATCACCGCCCCCATGCGCACGATGTACTCGAAGTGCAGGTGCGTCGGGTCGTCGAGGTCGACGTGCGACTGCGGGGTGCCGTCGACGATCAACTCGAAGCCCGTGGTGAACTCCGACGGCATGACACCGGCGATGCCGCCATGATCGAGTCGGGCCTGCGGGTGCTCGGTGTCGCGCGATCTCGTCCGGCCCATGGGCACGAGCCTACGCTCCGGGGAGGGGCTCAGCGCAGCTTGCCGTTGGCGCACGTCTCCTGCTCGACCGTCTGGCCGGAGATGGCCGGGTCGAGCGTGGCCCGCGGCGAGGGTGTCCCGGTGGGGGGCGTCTCGGTCGCCGGTGCCTCCGGATCGGTTCCCGGCGCGGGGTCGACGAGCTCGACGCCGCCGTTGTTGCTGGCCTTGCCCGTCAGCTGCACCGACTGGCCGGCCTTCAGCGCATCCCAGATCGTCGCGGCAGCCTCGCGGTTGGGGATGACGCGGTCGGGATCGTCCGGGTCCTCGAACACGGGATACTGCACGAAGACGAACTCGGAGAACGGCACATCCTTGATGGAGAGGGCGAGCTGGGCCAGACGCACCGGGTTGGCCAGCTGGTCGCTCGGGTCGATGTTGTCGACGACGGTGTTGGCGAGTCCGAGCACCTTGCCGGGGTCGGTGAGGACCTCGTCGCTCATGATCTTCTTCACCAGGCGCGACATGTACTGCTGTTGGTTCGACACCCTCGCCATGTCGCTCTCGTCGCCGACGCCGTGCCGCGTGCGGATGAACTGGAGGGCTTCGTAGCCGGAGACGGTGCGGGGGCCCGGCGCCCAGTCGAGAGCGGTGTGGCTGTCTCGGATGCCGTCGCCGCCGATGCACACCTCGACGCCGCCGATCGCATCGGTCACCTCCATCACGCCGTCGAAGTCGATCTTCGCGGCGAAGGGGATCTCCATGCCTGTGAGCTCGGTCACCGTCTTCGCCACGCAGGACAGTCCGGCTCGCTGGAAGATCGAGTTGATCTGCGTCTTGCTCGTGGCCGAGGCGACGGATCCATCGGGCAGGGTGCACTCCGGCGTCTCGAGCATCAGATCGCGGGGGAGCGAGATCGCCGTGACCTTGCGGGGTTCCGCCGACACGTGCACGAGCAGGTTCACGTCGTTGAGGATTCCGCCGTCAGCCTCGGAGCAGCGCTCACCCAGCAGGCCCGTCGACACCGCACCGCACTCGTCGGTCCCGATGATGAGCATGCTGAACTCGCCGGGGTAGGCACTGATCGACGGCGGCTCGACCTCCGGCGCACCCTCCAGCGTGACGGCACCGTCGTTGAATCGGTTGAAGTAGTCGGTCACGACGAAAGCGGCGACGGCGATCGCGGAGACGAGCACGACGCCCAGCGTGATCCCGGCGATCTTCAGGAAACCTCTGGCGGGCCCGGGAGAGGGGAGCGTCGCGTGGCGGGCGACCGTCGAACGGTCCTTGTCAGGAGTGCGGCGAACCATCCGGGGAGCCTACCGGGGGAAGCTGATGTTACGGCCACATGACGATTGTGGGAGCAACTTGCAGGGAATTAGTTAGTCGTGGATACTTTTTCCTAACCCCCGGTGAGTACCCGATGCTTTCCAGGACTTTCAAAGAGGAGATCCCCGCAATGCACAAGCGCATTCTCTCGGCCGTGGCGCTCGGCGCCGTGGCCACGCTCGCCCTCGCCGGCTGCGCCGGCGGCAGCGACACCGGTTCGGCCGACGGTGAGGGCAAGGAGCTCACCGTCTGGATCATGAAGGGCACCAACCCCGACGCGACCGCCTTCTACGACGACGTCTCGGCAGCCTTCGAGAAGGAGACCGGTGCGACGGTCAAGATCGAGGAGATCCAGTGGGCCGACGCTCACGATCGCTTCGTGACCTCCATCGCCGGTGGCACGACCCCCGACATCGCCGAGACCGGCACCACCTGGACCGCTGAGTTCGCCGACGCCGGAGCACTCCTCCCGATCGACGAGTACGTCGACGGTGAGAAGGACCTGCGCGGCGACCTGGTCGAGGGCCTCGAGGTCGCCGGCACCTACGACGGTGAGCTCTACGGCATGCCCTGGTACGCCGGCGTCCGCTCGCTCGTCTACCGCGCCGACGTGTTCGAGGAACTCGGTCTCGACGCTCCGAAGACGTGGGACGACATCGTCGCCGCGGGTGACGCGATCAAGGCGGCCAAGCCCGACATGCTGCCGTTCCCGGTTCCGGGTGACGCCGAGTTCCAGGTCTACCCCTGGGTCTGGGGTGCCGGCGGCGAGATCGCCACGAAGGACGGCGACACCTGGACGAGCGAGCTCGACAGCGCCGAGTCGCAGGCGGGCATCGAGTTCTACACGGGCCTGGCGACCGAGCACGGCTTCTCCTCCGCAGGTGCGACCACCTGGAAGGAGACCGACCTCCGCGACGCGTTCACGCAGGGCAACGTCGCCATGATGCTCTCCGGCTCCTGGACGCCGAACTCGCTCATCGAGGCGAACCCCGAGCTCGAGGGCAAGATCGGCGCCGCGGTCATCCCCGGCGAAGACGGCGGCATCGCCCCGTCCGTGCTGGGCGGATCGCACCTCTCGATCTTCAACACGACCAAGAACGCCGACCTGGCGTGGGAGTTCGTGAAGCTCGTCACCACCGGTGAGTTCGCCGAGCAGTGGTCGAACGAGACCGGCTACTTCCCGGGCGTGCAGTCCGCGATGGAGGAGGCCCTCGCCTCGACCGACCCGCTCGTCGCACCGTTCGCCGAGCAGATGGTCGACGGCGGCGCATCCGTGCCGGTCACCCCGAACTTCGGCGCCGTGCAGGCGAAGAAGACGACCAACTCCATGATCCAGGCCATCCTCAGCGGGCAGAAGGACGTCGCCACCGCGACGAAGGACGCCGCCGCCGAGATGACCGAACTGCTCAACCAGTAAGGAAGCATCCCTTCCATGTCGATGGTGCAAGCGCCACTGCCGGCCACGAAGGCGGAGTCCACCTCCGCCTCCGTGGCCGGCGGCCGGAAGCGACGCGGTCTCTCGATCGTCGCGGCCCGCCCCTGGCTCCTTCTCGCGCCCGGGCTGGCCATCCTCGCGGTGCTCATGCTCTGGCCGCTCGTCCAGGTGTTCATCTACTCGCTGCAGGACTACGGCCTGCGTGAGATCAACACCGGGGAGAACAACTGGATCGGCTTCGACAACTACGTCGAGGCGCTCACCAACCCGACTCTCTGGACGGTGGTGCTGCCCAACACGGTCGGGTTCGCCGCCGTCGCGGTGTTCGTCACCGTGGCCGTCGGCACGCTCGTGGCCCTGCTCCTCGCGCGCCTCGGCACGACCTGGCGGGTCATCGTCTCCAGCTGCATCATGGTCGCGTGGGCGATGCCCGCCGTGACCGGCACGTACGTCTGGACCTTCATCTTCGATGCCGACCGCGGCATCTTCAACCAGGTCCTCATGGACCTGGGGCTCATGAGCGATCCGGTCAACTGGTTCACGAACCAGTGGTCGTTCTACGCCATCGTGCTCCTCAACGTGGTCCACCACGGCTTCCCGTTCGTGGCGATCACCGTGCTGGCCGGCCTCCTCGGCGTCTCGAAGGAGATGCTCGAAGCCGCAGCGCTCGACGGTGCGGGCGCCTGGCGCCGCTTCTGGAAGATCATCTTCCCGACGCTCAGGCCCGTGTTCTCGGTCGTGATCATCCTCTCGACCATCTGGGACTTCAAGGTCTTCGCACAGGTGTACCTGATGCCCGGCGGCGGGGGTGGCAACCGTCAGGTGCTGAACCTCGGTGTCTGGTCCTACGTCGAGTCCTTCGGACAGAACCGCTACGGATTCGGTGCCGCTCTCGCCGTGCTGCTCACCCTCGTGCTCATCGGCATCACGATCGTCTACATCCGCTCCCTCATGAAGGAGGACGAGCTGTGAACCCGCGTCCGAGGCTCCGCTCCCGCATCGGCACCGGCATCGCGGTCGCCGCGGTCCTGATCTTCACCCTGTTCCCCGTCTACTGGATGGTCTCCAGCGCCTTCGACGCCAAGGCCTCCAGCGGCGGGCAGTCGTTGGTCCCCCAGGAATTCACGTGGGACAACTTCGCCTTCGTCTTGACCGAGGGCGGCTTCGGCACCTACCTCCGCAACTCGGCGATCGTCGCGCTCGTCACCGTGCTCGTCAGTGCGCTCGTGTGTCTGCTCGCCGCGGTCGCCGTCGCGCGGTTCAAGTTCAAGTTCCGCACCATGATCCTGATGATGATCCTCATCGTGCAGATGGTGCCGCTCGAGGCGCTCGTCATCCCGCTCTTTCTCCAGGTCAAGAGCCTCGGTCTGCTCAACAGCATCCTCGGACTCATGGTCGTGTACGTCGCGCTGTCCCTCGCGTTCGGCATCTGGATGCTGCGCGGCTTCGTGGCCGCCGTCCCCGTCGAGCTCGAAGAGGCGGCGTACATCGACGGCGCGAGCTGGTGGCGGATGTTCCGTTCGGTGCTGCTGCCCCTGGTCATGCCCGGTCTCGTCGCGACGAGCATCTTCAGCTTCATCACCGCGTGGAACGAGTTCATCTTCGCGATGACGATCCTCGGCGCGCAGACCGACCAGTACACGGTCTCGATCGGTCTGAAGTCGTTCTTCGGCCTCTACTCCAACGACTGGGGCAGCATCATGGCGGCCTCGACCATCATCACGGTCCCGGTCATGATCTTCTTCGTCCTCGTGCAGCGCAAGCTCGCCTCGGGCATGGTCGCAGGAGCGGTGAAGGGATGACCGACGAGCTCGAGCGCCTCGCGAACGGTGTGCTGTGGCCGGGATTCTTCGGCACCGAAGCACCCGAGTGGTTGCGCCAGGAACTGCGTGACGGCCTGGCCGGCGTGGTGTACTTCGGCCAGAACGTCGGCGAAGGACTCCCGGCCTTGAGCGCCGAGATCCTCGACGCGAACCCGAACGCCCTGATCGGCATCGACGAAGAGGGCGGCAGCGTCACGCGCCTCGAATCCGCCACCGGCTCCACCGTGCCCGGAGCCGCTCAGCTCGGGCTCCTCGACGACCTGGTCGCCTCGGAGCGGACCGGCGCGGAACTCGCCCGGCGGGTGCGTGCGGTCGGCGCGAACGTCGTGCTCGGTCCAGTCGCCGACGTCAACACCGACCCTCGCAACCCGGTGATCGGCGTGCGGGCCTTCGGTGACGACGAGGCGCTCGTCTCCCGTCACGTGGTCGCGACGATCGACGGCATCCAGGACTCCGCGGTCGCCGCGTGCGTGAAGCACTTCCCCGGCCACGGCGACACCCACCTCGACTCGCACCACTCCCTTCCCGAGATCACTCTCGACGTCGAGGAGTTCGAACGGGTGCACCTGGAGCCGTTCCGCGCGGCGGTCGATGCCGGCGTCGATGCCGTGATGACCGCCCACATCGTGGTCCCGGCGTGGGGCGAGCAGCCCGCGACGCTCAACCCCCGCGTGCTCGGAAAGCTGCGCGACTGGGGCTATGACGGCGTCATCATCACGGATGCGCTGGACATGGCCGCCATCCGCGAGACGGTCGGACTCGGCGGGGGAGCGGCGCTCGCCCTCGCTGCCGGGGCCGACCTCCTCTGCATCGGCAACCCGACCAACCCGGGTGACGCCGCGCTTGTGGACCAGGACGAACGGGACTTCCACGCCGCCAGGGACGGGATCGTCGCCGCGTTGCGCGACGGCTCGCTCTCCCGTGCGCGCGTGGAGGAGGCGGCCGCTCGCGTCGCCGCACTCGCCACCAAGCTGCGCGCCGCCGCAGAGCTCGGGCACGACGACCCGGACGACTACGACGCCGCGGAGATCGTGCGTCGGACGGTGACGGTCTCCGGCGATGCCCCCGAGGCAGCCACGGCCCTCGCGGTCATCGACGCGCGCCGCCGGTCGACCCTCGCCGTCGACAGTGCGGGATCGTACGTGGCGAATGCCCTCGCCGCAGACGGACTCTGTGTGCGCCTGGACGTCGCGTCCACCGACCTGCCGGAGCAGGACCGTGTGCTCGACGAGGTCACGGCGGCGCCCGGTACGACGGTGCTGCTGATCGACAGGCCGGACACGGATGCCGCGCAGCGCTCTCTCGTCGAGCGGACGGCTGTCCGTGATCCCGGAGCGGTCGTCGTCAACGTCGGTCTTCCGACGCGGAGTCCCCTTCCGCTGCCCACCATCGAGGTCGCCGCTGCCAGTAGGCTCGGTGCGCAGATGGCGAGGGAAGCACTCCTGGGGCGCTTCGCCGTGACGCAGAGGATGAACAGCGCCGGCTGAGACAGGACCCCCATGGACGATGACGTTCTCGCTCGGGTGCGACGCTCCCTTCCGAAGGTGAGTGCCGCAGAGGCACGGGTTGCCGAGACGATCCTCGGAGACCCCACGCTCGTCGTGGACCTCGCGATCAACGATCTCGCCCAGCTCTGCCGCACGTCCCTGTCGACGGTCGCCCGCTATGCCCAGTCCCTGGGCTACTCCGGGTACCGGGAACTCCGGGTCGCGGTCGCGCGTGCCATCACGCTCGCGCAGGCGCAGCAGGCGCGCTTCGGCCTGGACACCACGGCGATCGACAGGGAGGACGGGCCGACGGCCATCGCGGCCAAGCTCGCCGCGCAGGAGATCGACGCGATCGAGCAGACCGCGCTCGCCCTCGATGCCGATGCCCTCGACCGGGTCGCCCGCGCGGTGGTCGGTGCACGGCACATCGATCTCTTCGGGCAGGCGGCGTCGTCCCTGACGGCGCAGGACCTGCTGCTGAAGCTGTCTCGCATCGGATGCTCGGTCTCGCACTCCTCGGATCCGCATCTCGCGGTGACCGCCGCCGCTCTGCGCACCACCGGTGATGTGGCGATCGCGTTCTCGCACGGCGGCGAGACCGCCGAGACGATCCGTGCTCTCGACGTCGCGCGCGACGCCGGAGCCCTGGCGGTCGCGGTGACCAGCGTGGCCGATTCACCGGTGGCGCTCGCGGCGGATGTCGTGCTGCTCACGCACGCGCGGGAGTCGCCGTTCCGGATGGCCGCGATGTCGAGCCGTATCGCCCAGCTCGCCCTGGTCGACGTGCTCTTCGTCCGTGTCGTGCAGCACAGCGGCGAACCGGTGGCCGTGTCGTTGCAGCGCACGCACGACGCGGTGCCGTCGCGACGGAGGCCCTGAGGCCACTCTTCCTGGACCGAGGGCGTGTCAGTCGACGTGGTCGCGGGTGCTGACCAGCGCGCGCGTCGCGATGCGGTGTCCGCGGGCGAGGCTTCCCGTGAGCGAGAGTCCGGTGAGGACGCCGGCCAGGAATCCGGCGGCGAAGGCATCCCCGGCGCCGATCGTCTCGACGACCGGGGCGTCGAGCGCTTCACTCTCGGCACGTTCGGTGCCGTCGTAGGCGACGGCACCGCCGGAGTCGGTGACCAGCAGGTACCGGGGCTCGGGGAAGAGCGCACGGAGCTCCTGCGGGTCACTGGTCCCGAACACCGCCTCGGCGTCGGGACGGGTGCAGAACACGATGTCGGCCCGGCGGGTGAAGTCCGACACGACCGCCTTCCCCTCCGCCACGCGGCCACGCCACAGCGCGGGCCGCCAGTTCAGGTCGAAGCTGAGCAGACTGTCGGGACGCCGGTCGGCGAACAGCGATTCCTGCGCCGCGAGTGCCGATGCGGACAGGGCCGGGGTGATTCCGGAGGTGTGCACGAGTGCCGCCTCGGCGAGGAGTGCGGAGGTCCCCGGCTCGGCCAACGTCTGCGGGGACATCGCCGAGGCCGCGGAACCCGACCGGTAGTAGTGCATCGTGCCGTCGACCGCGCCATCCGCTCGCGGGGCGAGCTCCTTCACATAGAGTCCGGTCGGCGCATCGGCGTCGACCTGCACCGCGGAATCGTCGACGCCGTGGGCGCGCAGCTCCGCCGTGAGGAAACGACCGAACCCGTCATCGCCGACGCGCGAGACGACGGCGGTGCGGATACCGGCGGATGCCAGAGCGATCGCGGTGTTCCACTCGGCTCCCGCGAGGGAGCGGTGGAAGGTCCGGCAGTCCTCGAGCGGTCCCGCGGCGGCCGCGACCAGGGCGACCATACCTTCTCCGAAGCAGACGGCGAGCGTGGGGGAGTCGGGCACGATCTGGACACTACCGGATCGACGCCGGTCGCGCCGATACCGGATTGCAACCTGGATGCGTTTGGTATCTGAGGATCCGCTGGGTACCGTCTAGTCATCACCGTCCCCGAGGCGAAGAGGCTTCGGGACGCGCAAAGAAGCGCCCGACAGGGAAGGTCACACAATGCACCAATCAGTCAAGCGTCGGCGAGGTCTCATCGCCGCAGCCGGAGCCACGATCGCCGCTCTCGCCCTCGCCGGGTGCGTCGCGAGCGAACGAGGGGATGACGGCGCCGAGGGCTCCGGCGACGTGGACGGGACGTTCGTCTTCGCGGCGTCCTCCGACCCGGCGAGCCTCGACCCCGCGTTCGCGCAGGACGGCGAGAGCTTCCGCGTCTCGCGTCAGATCTTCGAGGGTCTCGTCGGCACCGAGCCCGGCACCGCCGACCCCGCGCCGCTCCTCGCCGAGAAGTGGGAGTCGTCCGAGGACGGCATGTCGCACACGTTCACGCTCAAGGAGAACGTGACCTTCCAGGACGGGACGCCGTTCAACGCCGAGGCCGTGTGCGCCAACTTCGACCGCTGGTTCAACTGGACCGGTCTGGCCGCCTCTGAGGCCTTCGGCTACTACTACAACAAGCTCTTCAAGGGGTACGCCTCCAACGCGGCGGATGCCGTCTACAAGTCGTGCACCCCGGACGGCGACTACTCGGTCACGGTCGACCTGAACAAGCCGTTCGCCGGCTTCGTCGCTTCCCTCTCGCTGCCCTCGTTCGCCATGCAGAGCCCGTCGGCCATGCAGGAGTTCGGCGCCGACGACGTCAGCGGTTCTGCCGAGGCACCGCAGCTGTCCGAGTACGCGATGGGACACCCGGTGGGTACCGGGCCGTACCAGTTCGAGGAGTGGGCACCGGGCGAGCAGGTCACGCTCACGGCCTACGACGACTACTGGGGCGATGCCGGTCAGATCGACGAGATCATCTTCCGCACGATCGATGACCCGACCGCCCGCCGCCAGGCACTCGAGTCCGGCTCGATCGACGGCTACGACCTCGTCGGCCCCGCCGACACCAAGGCCCTCGCCGACGACGGGTTCACGATGGTCTCGCGCCCGCCGTTCACGATCCTGTACCTCGCGTTCAACCAGGCCGTCCCGGAGCTCCAGGACCCGAAGGTCCGTGAGGCGCTGTCGTACGCCGTCGACAAGGACGCCCTGATCAGCCAGGTGCTCCCCGAGGGCACGCAGAAGGCGATCGAGTTCGTCCCCGAGGTCGTCAACGGCTACAACCCGGACGTGACGACCTTCGACTACGACCCCGAGAAGGCCAAGTCGCTGCTGGCCGAGGCGGGCTACGACGAGGCGAACCCGCTGAAGCTGACGTTCAACTACCCGGTCAACGTCTCTCGTCCCTACATGCCGGACCCCGAGCAGATCTACACGGTCCTGTCGTCGCAGCTCTCCGAAGTCGGCGTCGAGACCACCCCGGTCTCGGAGGAGTGGGTCGAGTACCTCGACCGCACCACCGGCACGGCCGACCACGGCATCCACCTGCTGGGCTGGACCGGTGACTACAACGACACCGACAACTTCGTCGGCGTCTTCTTCGGACAGAAGAGCTCCGAGTGGGGCTTCGACAACCCGGAGCTGTTCCAGAAGCTGACCGAGGCGCGCGGCGTCTCCAACCTCGAGGAGCAGACCGCGCTGTACGAGGAGATCAACGAGATGGTCGCCACGTTCATCCCCGGTGTCCCGCTCGCACACCCGGCGCCGACCCTGGCGTTCGACCCGCGCGTGGAGAGCTACCCGGCCAGCCCCGTGAACGACGAGGTCTTCACCGACATCGTCCTCACCAAGTAGGCCTGACCGTGTGATACGTCGAGCCCCGGTCCCGCGCACTCCGCGGGACCGGGGAGCGGCGTACCTTCCGATCGACGGAGATCTTCGTGCTGCGCACCATCGGCAGGCGACTGCTGTTCCTCATCCCCACCCTGTTCGGGCTCAGCATCCTGCTGTTCGCCTGGGTCAGGGCCCTTCCCGGCGGCCCCGCGGTCGCCCTCCTCGGTGAGAAGGCCACCCCCGAGGCCATCGCCAGGGTCAACGAGCTGTACGGCTTCGACGAGCCGATCATCCAGCAGTACTTCACCTGGATCGGCCGACTCCTGCAGGGCGACTTCGGAACGTCCATCCAGACGAACCGGCCGGTGACGGAGGAGTTCCTCCGCCGGTTCCCCGCGACGCTGGAGCTGAGCGTCATGGCGCTCATCTTCGCGGTCGGCATCGGTATCCCGCTGGGCTACTGGGCGGCCCGCCGTCACGGCAAGTTCACCGACCACGCATCGGTCGTGCTGAGCCTCGTCGGCATCACGATCCCGGTGTTCTTCCTGGCGTTCATCCTGAAGTACGTGTTCGCCGTGCAGCTGGGCTGGCTGCCGTCTGACGGACGACAGGATCCTCGAATAGACGCCACGCATCCCACGGGGTTCTATGTGTGGGACGGCATCATCACCGGTGAATTCGACGCCGCATGGGACGCGATCCTGCATCTGATCCTGCCGGCCCTCGCGCTCGGGACGATCCCGCTCGCGATCATCGTGCGCATCACCAGGGCGAGTGTGCTGGAAGTCCAGAACGCGGACTACGTGCGCACCGGCCGGGCGAAGGGCGTCGGTTCTCCGACGCTGCGCAACCGCTTCATCCTGCGCAACGCCATGCTCCCGGTGATCACCACGATCGGCCTGCAGACCGGACTCCTGATCTCCGGGGCGGTGCTCACCGAAACGGTGTTCGCCTTCCCCGGCATCGGCTCGTTCCTGGCGAGGGCGATCTTCACCAGGGACTTCCCGGTCCTTCAGGGTTTCATCATCTTCATCGCGATCGCGTACGCGCTGATCAACCTGGCGGTCGATGTCTCCTACAGCTTCATCGACCCGAGAGTGAGGGTGCAGTGATGTCCCTCTCCATCGTCCGAAAGGAGGCGGTCGCATGAGCATCCCTCTTCCGCCCGCCCAGGGGCCATCGGCAGAGAGCGGCGGCGGCATCGACACCGTCGCGATCGCGCAGGCCGACCTGAAGAAGAGCTCCGGCGGATTCTGGCAGGACGTGTTCCGCCGCCTCCGTCGTAATCCCACGGCCTGGATCGGCGCCGTCATCGTGCTGCTGTTCCTGCTCGTCGCCGCACTCTCTCCCTGGCTGGCTCCGTACCCGGAGACGGCGCTTCCCGGGGCGAAGTACATCACGCCGACCCACATACCCGGTCCGGGGGAGCTGCCGGAGTTCCCGCTCGGCCTCGACCGGTTCGGCGGAGACGTGCTGTCGAAGCTGATCTGGGGCGCGCAGGCATCACTCCTGATCGGTGTCATCTCCACCGCGATGGGCCTTGTCGGCGGCATGATCCTCGGCCTCATCGCCGGGACGTTCGGCGGCTGGGTCGACACCGTGATCATGCGCGTGGTCGACATCATCCTCTCGGTGCCGAACCTGCTGCTCGCGGTGTCGATCGCCGCGATCCTCGGACAGACCCCGTTCGCGGTGATGATCGCCATCGGTGCGTCCCAGGTGCCGATCTTCGCGCGGCTGCTCCGTGCGTCGATGCTGCAGCAGCGTTCGAGTGACTACGTCCTGTCGGCGCAGACGCTCGGCCTCGGCCGCGGCAAGATCACCATGTCGCACGTGCTCCCCAACGCCATCGGCCCCGTGATCGTGCAGGGGACGCTGACGCTCGCGACCGCCGTGATCGATGCGGCGGCGCTGTCGTTCCTCGGTCTCGGCGGCGGCGGCCCCGCGACGGCCGAGTGGGGGCGCATGCTCACCTACGCACAGTCCGAACTCGCGATCGCCCCGTGGCTCGCGTTCCTCCCCGGCATCTGCATCGCCGTCACGGCGCTCGGCTTCACCCTCCTCGGCGAGGCGTTGCGCGAGGCGATGGACCCGCGGACGAGGGCGCGATGAACGCACGCGACGAAGGCGCGACGCGCGCCGTGAAGGAGAATCAGATGTCGACCGAGCCGTTGCTGTCCGTCCAAGGACTCGCCGTGGACTTCGCCACCATGGACGGGGTCGTGCACGCCGTCGAAGGTGTCGACCTCGAGATCCGTCCGGGCGAGACCGTCGCGATCGTGGGCGAGTCCGGTTCGGGCAAGTCGACCACCGCGATGGCGATCATCGGACTGCTCGCGGGTGGCGGGAAGGTGGCCTCCGGGAGCATCCGGCTCGATGGGAGGGACATCACGCACGCCTCCGAGAACGAGCTGCGCACGATCCGCGGCCGGGACATCGGTCTCGTGCCGCAGGATCCGATGTCGAACCTGAACCCGGTGGCCAAGATCGGCACGCAGGTCGCCGAGACGCTGCTCGCCCACGGTCTCGCGACCCGGCAGGATGTGCAGGCCAAGGTGGTGGAGGCACTCACGGCCGCGGGCCTTCCCGACCCGGAGCGGCGTGCGAAGCAGTACCCGCACGAGTTCTCCGGCGGCATGCGCCAGCGCGCGCTCATCGCGATCGGTCTGGCGTGCAAGCCGCGACTGCTGATCGCCGACGAGCCGACCAGCGCCCTGGATGTGACCGTGCAGCAGACCATCCTCGATCAGATCGGGCAGATGACCCGCGAGCTGGGAACGGCCGTGCTGCTCATCACCCACGACCTCGGGCTCGCCGCTGAGCGCGCGGAGCGCGTGATCGTGATGCACCGCGGCAAGGTCGTCGAGCAAGGTGCCGCGCGGCAGATCCTGGAGGATCCGCAGCATCCGTACACGCAGTCGCTGGTGAAGGCCGCTCCCTCGGTCGCCGCCGCCCGACTGCGGCCGGAGGCCTTCCGGGTGCAGGAGCGCACCGCAGAGACGGATGCCGCAGAGACGGATGCCGCCGGGACCGTCCCCGCCGACAACATCGTCGAGATCGAGAACCTCACCAAGGTGTACCCGGTGCGCGGGCGTGGCGAGGACTTCGTGGCCGTCGACGACGTGTCGCTGGTCATCCCGCGCGGGGAGACGGTCGCGATCGTGGGGGAGTCCGGCTCGGGGAAGACCACGACCGCGCGCATGCTGCTGAAGGTGATCGAGCCCACGAGCGGACTGATCCGCTACGAGGGCAAGGACATCTCGGCGCTCTCGCGGGCCGAGACGCGCGAGTTCCGCCAGCAGGTGCAGCCCATCTTCCAGGATCCGTACTCGAGCCTGAACCCCATGTTCACGATCGAGCGCCTGATCGCCGAACCGCTGGAGTTCTACAAGAGGGGCAGCGGAGCCGATCGACGCAAGCGCGTACGGCAGCTGCTGGACGACGTGGCGCTGCCGCAGTCGATGCTGCGTCGCTACCCGTCCGAGCTGTCCGGAGGCCAGCGGCAGCGCGTCGCGATCGCGCGGGCCCTCGCCCTCTCTCCCGACGTGATCGTCTGCGACGAGCCGGTCTCGGCACTCGACGTGCTGGTGCAGGACCAGATCCTCACGCTGCTCGGCGACCTGCAACGGGAGTACGGACTGAGCTATCTGTTCATCTCCCACGACCTCGCCGTGGTGCGACTGATCAGCGACTACGTCTGCGTCATGAAGGACGGCAGGCTCGTCGAGGCGGCGACCTCGGAGGAGATCTTCACCAACCCGCGGGACCCGTACACGCGGCGACTGCTGGCCTCGATCCCCGGCAACGAGCTGAACATCGCGTCCTGAGAGCACCGGGCCAGGGCTCATACCGCAGCTTCCCACATTGGTCAAGGACTGCGCTTGCCATGTCGCACAATCGTGCGTATAGTTGGTAGTTGCGCTCGCTCCTCCCTGCCCTCATATGGTGGTCGGCATTTCGTTGAGTTCTCGAGCGCACACTCCACCTGACGACAAAGGAATCGAGAAGCCCTGCGGGGCTCACGGAGGTTATTCCCTTGGCTGCTGCTCGCAACGCATCCACATCCACCACCACCAAGAACGGACGCGGAGCTTCCCGTCTTTCGTTCGCCAAGATCTCCGACACGCTGACGGTCCCTGACCTTCTCGCTCTGCAGACCGAATCCTTCGGTTGGCTGGTCGGCAACGACGCCTGGAAGGCGCGCGTGGCCGAGGCCAAGAAGCAGGGGCGCACGGACGTCAACGAGAACAGCGGTCTGGGCGAGATCTTCGAGGAGATTTCCCCGATCGAGGACCTCGGCGAGACGATGCAGCTGTCGTTCACGAACCCCTACCTCGAGCCGGAGAAGTACTCGATCGAGGAGTGCAAGGAGCGTGGCAAGACCTACGCCGCTCCGCTGTACGTCGAGGCCGAGTTCATGAACCACCTCACGGGTGAGATCAAGACCCAGACGGTCTTCATGGGCGACTTCCCGCTGCAGACCGACAAGGGCACGTTCATCATCAACGGTTCCGAGCGCGTCGTCGTCTCGCAGCTGGTCCGCTCCCCGGGTGTCTACTTCGACAAGACCCCCGACAAGACGTCCGACAAGGACATCGTGTCGGCGCGCGTCATCCCGAGCCGTGGCGCATGGCTCGAGTTCGAGATCGACAAGCGCGACCAGGTGGGCGTGCGCGTCGACCGCAAGCGCAAGCAGTCGGTCACCGTCTTCCTCAAGGCGCTGGGCATGACCAGCGAGGAGATCCTCGCCGAGTTCGCCGGCTACACCTCGATCGAGGAGACGCTCGCGAAGGACACGATCGTCACGAAGGAAGATGCGCTCCGCGACATCTACCGCAAGCTCCGTCCGGGCGAGCAGGTCGCCGCCGAGGCCGCCCGCGCCCTCCTGGACAACTTCTACTTCAACCCGAAGCGCTACGACCTGGCCAAGGTCGGTCGTTACAAGATCAACCACAAGCTGGGCCTGGACCAGCCGCTGACCTCCTCGGTGCTCACCGTCGAGGACATCGTGGCCACGATCAAGTACCTCGTCCGCCTGCACGCAGGCACCGAGGAGACCTTCACGGGCATCCGCGGTGGCAAGAAGGCCGAGATCCGTCTCGCGACCGACGACATCGACAACTTCGGCAACCGTCGCATCCGCGCGGTCGGCGAGCTCATCCAGAACCAGGTCCGCACCGGTCTCTCCCGCATGGAGCGCGTCGTCCGCGAGCGCATGACCACGCAGGACATCGAGGCGATCACGCCGCAGACCCTGATCAACGTGCGACCCGTCGTCGCCGCGATCAAGGAGTTCTTCGGAACGTCGCAGCTGTCGCAGTTCATGGACCAGAACAACCCGCTCGCAGGTCTGACGAACAAGCGTCGTCTCTCCGCGCTCGGACCCGGTGGTCTCTCCCGTGACCGCGCCGGCGTCGAGGTCCGTGACGTCCACCCCTCGCACTACGGCCGCATGTGCCCGATCGAGACGCCGGAAGGCCCGAACATCGGTCTGATCGGTGCGCTCGCGACCTTCGCGCGCATCAACTCGTTCGGTTTCATCGAGACCCCGTACCGCAAGGTCGTCGACGGCGTCGTGACCGAGCAGATCGACTACCTCACGGCTTCCGAAGAGGTCGACTTCAACATCGCGCAGGCGAACGCCCCGCTCGATGCCAAGGGTCGCTTCATCGAGAGCCACGTCCTGGCCCGCCCCAAGGGCGGCAGCGGCGAGGTCGACATGTTCCTGCCGGAAGACATCGGCTACATCGACGTCTCCCCGCGCCAGATGGTGTCGGTCGCGACCTCGCTCGTGCCGTTCCTCGAGCACGACGACGCACAGCGCGCCCTCATGGGTGCCAACATGCAGCGTCAGGCCGTCCCGCTGCTGCGCAGCGACTCGCCGCTCGTCGGAACCGGTATGGAGGGCTACACGGCCATCGACGCCGGTGACGTCCTCACCGCCGAGAAGGCCGGTGTCGTCTCCGAGGTCTCCGCAGACCGCGTCGTCGTCATGCTCGATGAGGGCGGGACGCAGGAGTACCACCTCCGCAAGTTCGACCGCTCGAACCAGGGCACGTCGTACAACCAGAAGGTCGTCGTCAACGCCGGTGAGCGCGTCGAGGTCGGAGAGGTCATCGCCGATGGCCCCGCCACCGAGAACGGCGAGCTGGCCCTCGGGAAGAACCTCCTCGTCGCGTTCATGACGTGGGAGGGCTACAACTTCGAGGACGCGATCATCCTGAGCCAGGACCTGGTGAAGGACGACACCCTCTCCTCGATCCACATCGAGGAGTACGAGGTCGACGCGCGCGACACCAAGCTCGGCAAGGAGGAGATCACCCGTGACCTCCCCAACGTCAGCCCGGAGCTGCTGAAAGACCTCGACGAGCGCGGCATCATCCGCATCGGCGCCGAGGTCCGCCCCGGCGACATCCTCGTCGGCAAGGTCACGCCGAAGGGTGAGACCGAGCTGTCGGCCGAGGAGCGTCTGCTGCGCGCGATCTTCAACGAGAAGAGCCGCGAGGTCCGCGACACGTCCCTGAAGGTGCCTCACGGCGAGCAGGGAACCATTATCGCGGTCAAGGAGTTCAACGCCGAGGACGGCGACGACGAGCTCGGCTCCGGTGTCAACCGCCGCGTCGTGGTCTACATCGCCCAGAAGCGCAAGATCACCGAGGGTGACAAGCTCGCCGGCCGTCACGGCAACAAGGGTGTCATCGCGAAGATCCTCCCGATCGAGGACATGCCGTTCATGGCGGACGGCACCCCGGTCGACATCGTCCTGAACCCGCTCGGCATCCCCGGTCGAATGAACTTCGGCCAGGTGCTCGAGACCCACCTCGGGTGGATCGCGAAGCAGGGCTGGAAGGTCGAGGGCACCCCGGAGTGGGCCGTCCGTCTGCCGGAGGAGGCCTTCGAGGCTGCTCCCGGTACGAAGGTCGCCACCCCGGTGTTCGACGGTGCGAGCGAGGAGGAGATCGCTGGTCTCCTCGACGCCACGACCCCGACCCGCGACGGTGTGCGCCTGATCGACTCGAGCGGAAAGGCCCAGATGTTCGACGGCCGCTCCGGCGAGCCGTTCCCGGCCCCGATCTCCGTGGGCTACATGTACATCCTGAAGCTGCACCACCTGGTCGACGACAAGATCCACGCACGTTCCACGGGTCCGTACTCGATGATCACCCAGCAGCCGCTCGGTGGTAAGGCGCAGTTCGGTGGACAGCGCTTCGGTGAGATGGAGGTGTGGGCCCTCGAGGCCTACGGCGCCGCATACGCGCTCCAGGAGCTCCTCACGATCAAGTCCGACGACATCCTCGGCCGCGTCAAGGTGTACGAGGCGATCGTCAAGGGCGAGAACATCCAGGAGCCCGGCATCCCCGAGTCCTTCAAGGTGCTCATGAAGGAGATGCAGTCGCTCTGCCTGAACGTCGAGGTCCTCTCGGCTGACGGCACACTGGTGAACCTCCGCGACACCGACGATGAGGCGTTCCGCGCCGCGGAAGAGCTCGGTATCAACATCTCCAGCCGCTTCGAGGCCGCCTCGATCGACGAGATCTAATCCGCGGGTGTGCCCGGGGGTCCAACTCCCGGGCACACCGAAGCAGACTTCTCAAACAGAATTTCCGACACAGGAGAACTAGTGCTCGAGTCCACAACTTTCGACGAGCTTCGCATCGGCCTGGCCACCGCAGAGAACATCCGCGCGTGGTCCTACGGTGAGGTCAAGAAGCCCGAAACCATCAACTACCGCACTCTGAAGCCGGAGAAGGATGGTCTCTTCGGAGAGCAGATCTTCGGCCCGTCCCGCGACTGGGAGTGCGCCTGCGGCAAGTACAAGCGCGTCCGCTTCAAGGGCATCGTCTGCGAGCGCTGCGGCGTGGAGGTCACCAAGAGCTCCGTTCGTCGTGAGCGCATGGGTCACATCGAGCTCGCTGCTCCGGTCACCCACATCTGGTACTTCAAGGGCGTGCCCTCGCGCCTCGGCTACCTGCTCGACATGGCACCGAAGGACCTCGAGAAGGTCATCTACTTCGCCGCCTACATGGTCATCTCGGTCGACGAGGAAGCTCGTCACCGCGACCTGGGCACGCAGGAGAACAACATCCGCCTCGAGCTGAAGACGCTCGGCGACCGTCGCGACGCCAAGATCGCGGAGCGCCTGGCCAAGCTGGAGGAGGAGCTCGCTGCTCTCGAGGCAGAGGGTGCCAAGGCTGACGCCAAGAAGAAGGTCAAGGACGCCGCTGAGAAGGAGATGTCGCTCATCCGCAAGGGTGCAGACGACGCGATCCTGAAGCTGGAGCGCGTGTGGGAAGACTTCCGCACCCTCGAGGTCGGTGCCCTGCGCCCGGAGGACGACGTCTTCCACGAGCTGCAGGACCGCTTCGGCCAGTACTTCGAGGCCTACATGGGCGCCGAGTCGATCCAGCGTCGCCTCGCGGCGTTCGACCTCGTCGCCGAGGCGGAGAACCTGCGTCTGCAGATCTCCGAGGGCAAGGGCCAGCGCAAGATCCGTGCGATCAAGCGCCTCAAGGTCGTCAGCTCGTTCCTCGAGACCGGCATGAGCCCGGCCGCGATGGTCCTCGACGTCGTCCCGGTGATCCCGCCGGAGCTGCGCCCGATGGTCCAGCTCGACGGTGGCCGCTTCGCGACTTCCGACCTGAACGACCTCTACCGTCGTGTGATCAACCGCAACAACCGTCTTCGTCGTCTGATCGACCTCGGTGCCCCCGAGATCATCGTCAACAACGAGAAGCGCATGCTGCAGGAGGCCGTCGACGCACTGTTCGACAACGGTCGCCGCGGTCGTCCCGTCACCGGTACGGGTAACCGTGCCCTGAAGTCCCTCAGCGACATGCTGAAGGGTAAGCAGGGTCGTTTCCGTCAGAACCTGCTCGGAAAGCGTGTCGATTACTCCGGCCGTTCGGTCATCATCGTCGGCCCGCAGCTGAAGCTGCACCAGTGCGGTCTGCCCAAGCAGATGGCGCTGGAGCTCTTCAAGCCGTTCGTCATCAAGCGCCTGATCGATCTCGGTCACTCGCAGAACATCAAGGCTGCCAAGCGCGCCGTCGAGCGCACCCGTCCCGAGGTCTGGGACGTGCTCGAGGAGATCATCCGCGAGCGTCCGGTGCTGCTCAACCGTGCACCCACCCTGCACCGCCTGGGTATCCAGGCGTTCGAGCCGCAGCTCGTCGAGGGTAAGGCCATCCAGCTGCACCCGCTCGTCTGCGCGGCGTTCAACGCCGACTTCGACGGTGACCAGATGGCTGTGCACCTGCCGCTCTCGGTCGAAGCTCAGGCCGAGGCCCGCGTGCTGATGCTCGCGTCGAACAACATCCTGAAGCCGTCCGACGGTCGTCCGGTCACCCTGCCTTCGCAGGACATGATCATCGGTCTGCACCACCTGACCACGGTCAGGGAGGGTGCGGTCGGTGAGGGTCGTGCGTTCGGTTCGGTGGGCGAGGCGATCCTGGCCAAGGACGAGGGCACCCTCGACCTGCAGGCGAAGATCCGCATCCGCATCCCCGGTCTGACCTTCCTCGAGGGCGAAGCTCCCGAGGGCTACGAGCGTCACGGTCTCGTCGACGCTTCGCTGGGTCAGGCGATCTTCAACGACACGCTTCCCAAGGGCTACCCGTTCGTTCGCGAGCAGGCCGACAAGAACAAGCTGTCGCAGATCGTCAACAAGCTGGCCGAGGAGTACCCGAAGGTCGAGACGGCCGCGTCGCTGGACCGCATCAAGGACGCCGGTTTCTACTGGGCCACGCGCTCCGGTGTGACCGTCGCCCTGAGCGACATCCTCACGCCGCCGAACAAGGGCGAGATCGTCGCCGGCTACGAGAAGCAGGCCGCGAAGGTTCAGTCGCAGTACGAGAAGGGTCTGACGACCGACTCCGAGCGTCGCCAGGAGCTCATCAAGATCTGGACCGAGGCAACCGACGAGGTCCAGGCCGCGATGCGGGCGAACTTCCCGGAGGACAACACCATCAACCGCATGGTGTCCTCGGGTGCTCGTGGTAACTGGCTGCAGATCCGGAACATCGCCGGTATGCGTGGTCTGGTGAACAACCCCAAGGGTGAGATCATCCCGCGTCCGATCATCTCCTCGTACCGCGAGGGTCTGTCGGTGGCGGAGTACTTCATCGCGACGCACGGTACCCGTAAGGGTCTGGCCGACACCGCTCTGCGTACCGCCGACTCGGGTTACCTGACCCGTCGTCTGGTGGACGTCTCGCAGGACGTCATCATCCGCGAAGAGGACTGTGGCACGTCGAAGGGCCTCGAGCTCCCGATCGCCGCTCCGAACTCGCAGGGTGAGCTCGTGCGCGACGCGAACGTCGAGAACTCGGTGTTCGCTCGTACGCTGGCCTCCGATGTCGTGAGCGCGTCGGGCGAGGTGCTCGCCGCTGCCGGTGACGACGTGGGTGACGTGCTGATCGACAAGCTCGTCGGTCTCGGTGTCGAGAGCATCAAGGTGCGCTCGGTCCTGACCTGCGACTCCGCCGTCGGTGTCTGCGCGCAGTGCTACGGCCGTTCGCTCGCGACCGGCAAGACCGTCGACATCGGCGAGGCCGTCGGCATCATCGCGGCCCAGTCGATCGGTGAGCCCGGTACCCAGCTGACGATGCGTACCTTCCACACGGGTGGTTCGGCATCGGCGGACGACATCACGCAGGGTCTTCCCCGTGTGCAGGAGCTCTTCGAGGCGCGTACCCCCAAGGGTGCGTCCCCGATCGCCGAGGCCGATGGCCGCATCACGATCGACGAGACCGACAAGGGCAAGAAGGTCATCCTCACGCCCGACAGCGGCGACGAGCCCGTGGTCTACCCGGTGCTGAAGCGTGCCACGCTTCTCGTCGAGGACGGCCAGCACGTCACCGTCGGTCAGCCCCTGCAGGTCGGCACGCTCGACCCCAAGGAGATCATGCGCGTCATGGGTGCTCGCGAGGTGCAGCGTTACCTCGTCGGCGGCGTCCAAGGCGTGTACCGCTCGCAGGGTGTGCCGATCCACGACAAGCACATCGAGGTCATCGTCCGTCAGATGCTCCGCAAGGTCACCGTCGTCGATCACGCCGACACGACTCTGCTCCCGGGTGAGATGGTCGACCTCAAGCGCTACCAGTCGATCAACCGCGAGGCTGTGTCCGAGGGCAAGCGCCCCGCGTCCGGCCGTCCGGAGCTGATGGGTATCACGAAGGCGTCGCTCGCGACCGAGTCGTGGCTGTCGGCCGCCTCCTTCCAGGAGACGACCCGCGTGCTCACCGAGGCTGCGATGCAGGGCAAGCGTGACCCGCTGGTCGGTCTCAAGGAGAACGTCATCATCGGAAAGCTCATCCCTGCCGGCACCGGTCTCTCGAAGTACCGCGACGTCACGGTCGAGGCCACCGAGGAAGCCAAGAGCGAGCGCTACCCGAACCGGATCTTCGCATCCGACGGTGCGTACGCTGACGGCGACTTCGGCTACGTCGACTTCGACGCGTTCTCGACGGACGACATCACGCCCGGTACCTACAACTGAGTGAGTGCTGAGTGAGAAGGCCCCAGGCGATTCGCCTGGGGCCTTCTTCGTGTCCGGGGTGGGCGGGGGCCGCGTCACGCGTGCTGAAGCGCGCACGTCTGTAGGAGTTCGCACGTGCTGAAGTGCGCACGGTCTGAAGGAGTTCTCGCGTTCTGAAGGAGAGCATTCCCGAAAGGCTCCTTCTCTTCGAGAGAGCTCCTTCAGAGTTGACGGCGTTCCCCGTGCGACCCGCGGCGCGATAGTGTCGGCGGGTGAGCAACGACACTACTTCTGCCGTTTCCGTGGTCGTGATCGGCGACGCTTTGATCGACGAGATCCGGGACGACGCCGGGGTACGAGAGCTCGTCGGCGGTGCGGCACTCAATGTCGCTGTCGGTCTCCGACGTCTCGGCGTGCCGACGACGCTGATCGCGATGGTGGGCGACGACGAGGCCGGTGGGCACATCCGTGAGTACTTGTCCGACCAGGGGGTGCGTCTGATCGCGAGTGAGGCTCCGCTCGGCTCGTCCCGGGCGATCGTGCAGCGGGCGGCGAACGGCGAGCCGCAGTACGTCTTCAATGAGGCCGCGCAGAAGCGCAGTGTCCGCTACTCCGACGAGGCACGTCACGCGATTGCCGACGCCGGTCTCGTCGCGATCAGCTGTTTCCCTTTCGATGTGCCGACCGAGGTCGATGCGCTCGTCGACGCCCTGGGTGACGCACGCGTGGCTGTCGATCCCAACCCGCGAACGGGCATGCTCAGCGACCGGGAGGAGTTCGTCCGCGGGTTCGAGCGCCTCGCTGCTTCGGCGGCCATCGTCAAGGTCGGAGCAGATGACGCGGCGATCCTCTACGACGGTGACCTCGACGCGTTGCGCGCGCGTTTGCGGGGGCTCGGCGCTGCGGCCGTCCTTGCGACCGCGGGTGCCGACGGCGCGACGATCGATGCGGATGCCGGAATCGTCTCCGCGCCGATCGCGCAGCTTCCCGGTGCCGTGATCGACACCGTCGGTGCGGGAGACGCGACTCTCGCCGCGGTGTCGGACGGCCTGGTCGCGGCGTCTCCGTCAGACGTGGGGGAGTGGGGTTCGTTGCTGCGGCGAGCCATGGATGTCGCTGCCGCGACCTGTCGCGCCGAGGGTGGTCTGCTGCGGACGCCCGAGTCGCTCGCAGATGCCGGACGCGGTGTGAACGGCAGCTGACCGTTCGATTTCTTGCACCCGCCTCGGGCGGGTATGCTTGTCTCTCGTGCCCCCGGTTGGCTGTTCAAGTCGGACGGGTGCGCTCTGGCGAGTTACCCAAGCGGCCAAAGGGATCTGACTGTAAATCAGACTGCTCTGCATTCGGGGGTTCGAATCCCTCACTCGCCACCACCACCACCTCCGCGCGATCGATCGCGAACAGAAATGCCTCCGGCCCCGGAGGCATTTCGCATTTCACGCCTGCGACGCCCATCTCCCGCGGCAGAGGGGTGAAGCGCCACTGAACTCCTCGAGAACAGACACTGCCGCCAATGCCGGGTGCCTCGGCGCGGCACCAGTAACGTGGTGTGCTTGAGACAAGCCGGGTCCCGGTATACAGCCAAGAGGATACATACACAATGAACGCATCTCGCTCCGTCACCGCCGCTTCCATCGCGCTGCTCGCGCTCCTGTTCACCGGCTGTGCCGCCGGCGCCTCCGACTCGGGCAGTGACGCGAAGCCGGAGTCGGCGGACAAGCCGGCCGCGACGCAGACCAAGGAAGAGGCCTGCGACATCATGGTCACGAGCCTCTCGGACCTGCAGTCGCTTTCGTCGGTCGACACGTCGGACCCGAACGCTGCACTGGCCGCCTTCAAGGAGGCTCAGGGCAAGATCGACGACGCGGCGAAGCAGGTGTCGAACGACGAGGTCAAGCCCTCCGCCGATGATTCCGCAGCCGCCCTGAAGGGGTACGTCGACTTCCTCGACCAGGCGAGCTCCGACCCGGCGAACGTGGACGTCTCGAAGATGAGCGAGCACGTGCAGGCGCTCACCGACAGCATCACCGAGCTCTCCACGGTCTGCTCCTGACCGTCCGGGCCGAGAAGGGGATCCTCACGGATACGCGTGACACCGGAGCCCCTTCTCGGCCACACTGAGTTCCATGGGATCAGCGTTGACCACCATCGGACTGCCCGTCGCCCTCGGCATCATCATGCTGGGGCTCGGGCTCAGCCTCACCCTCGCCGACTTCGCGCGGGTGCTGAAGCAGCCGAAGGCGGTGATCATCGCCCTGCTGTGTCAGCTGGTGCTGCTGCCGGCCATCTGCTTCGGCCTCGTCCTCGCGTTCCAGCTGCCACCGATCCTCGCTGTCGGCATGATGATGCTGGCGGCGTCGCCGGGCGGGACCACGGCGAACCTCTACAGTCATCTGTTCCGCGGTGACATCGCCCTGAACATCTCGCTGACCGCCGTGAACTCCGTGATCGCCGTGATCACCCTCCCGATCATCACGAACTTCGCGATCGCGTACTTCCAGCCGTTCGACGACCGACTGGGGCTGCAGTGGTCGAAGGCACTGGAGGTGTTCGCGATCGTGCTGCTTCCCGTTGCTCTCGGCATGATCGTGCGACGCTTCTGGCCGAAGTTCGCCGCCGGCATGGACAAGCCGGTGCGCATCGCCTCCGTCGTGATCCTGGTCGTCGTGATCGCGGGCGCCGTGGCATCGAACTGGACCCTCCTCGTCTCGAACTTCACCCAGCTCGCCCTGATCACCGTGCTGTTCTGCCTGATCAGCCTCACGGTCGGCTTCTTCGTCCCGCGGATGCTCCGCGTCGGGAAGCGCCAGGCGATCGCGACGTCGTTCGAGATCGGCATCCACAACGCCACGCTGGCGATCGTGATCGCTCAGTCGGTGCTCGGATCGGTGGAGCTGAGCCTCCCCGCCGCGGTGTACGGAGTGCTGATGTTCTTCATCGCGTTCGGCTTCGGGTTCCTGATCCGAGACCGTCACGCGGTCCCTGCCCCGGTGGCTCCCTCGCCCTGAGAGGGCTTGACCTCGAACGCACGCCTGGTTTAGCATCTGATAAATCGATTTAACAGCGGCCCGAGGTGATCTGGTCGCCACACGACGGAGTGAGGTGAACGCGATGGGCAGAGCGCGGATCTCTGATGTCGCCGCTGCAGCCGGCGTGTCGGTCACGACCGTGTCGCTCGTGCTGAACGATGCCGAGTCGCGCATCTCCGAGCAGACCCGCGTCCGTGTCCGTGCGGCTGCAGAGGCCGTCGGCTACGCCCCCAGTGCCGTTGCCCGAGGGCTCCGCACGCAACGCACCCGCATCGTGGGACTCCTGTCCGACCAGATCGCGACGACCCCGTTCGCAGGCCGCATGCTCGCCGGCGCACAGGACGCCGCGCGCGAGCACGATCACCTCCTGCTCTTCATCGACACCGGCGGCGACGCAGACATCGAAGCGGATGCCCTCCGCGCCTTGGCGGCACAGCAAGTCGACGGGATGATCTACGCCTGCATGTGGCACCGCGCGGTCGACGTTCCCGCCGGGCTCCCTCGAGGCTCGGTGCTGCTCGACTGCTACCCCGAGGGAGGCGGCTTCCGCAGCGTCGTGCCCGATGACCGCGTGGGCGGTGCGGCCGCGGTGCGAGAGCTGCTCGCCGCCGGACACCGCCGCATCGCGTACCTCGACACCGACGACCCCGAGCCCATCGCCTCGCGACTGCGTCACGAGGGCTACCTCGAAGCGCTGGCCGAGGCGGGCATCGAGGTAGATCCCGCGCTCCATGTGACGGGGGAGACATCCGCGCAGGGCGGGCGTGCGGCAGCCGAGCGGTTGCTCGATCTGCCCGAGGACCAGCGTCCGACCGGCATCTTCTGCTTCAACGACCGGATGGCGATCGGCGTCTACGCCGCGGCACACCATCGCGGCCTCGAAATCCCGCGCGACCTCTCGGTCGTCGGCTACGACGATCAGCAGTTGGTCGCCGCAGAAATGGATCCACCTCTCACCACCATCGCTCTGCCCCACTACGAGATGGGTCGCTGGGCGATGGAGGTCGCGCTCGGCGTCCGCGCGGAGGGGGATGAGGACGCCTCGCACCGAATGGACTGTCCCGTCATCCGACGGGATTCCGTGGGCCCGCCGCCGGCGCATGTCGCCAAACAGAACCGACGACGGGCTTCACACACAACCGAAGGGCCGCGCTCGGCGGCTCCCGATCAGGTGCCCGACGTGGGCGTCAGGCACCAAGAATAGGAAACCACAATGACGCGCAGAACGTCGCCGATCTTCGTGGCGGCCGGGTTGGTGACAGCCCTCGCCCTCACAGGATGTGGACAAGCAGGTCAAGGCAACACGACCGGAGAAGACGGTCGAACGCAGCTCACGATGTGGACGCACTCGGCGGGGAACGCCGCGGAGCTCGCCGTCTACGAGAAGATCATCACCGATTTCAACGCCTCACAGGACGAGTACGAAGTCGTGCACGAGTCCTTCCCGCAAGGTGCCTACAACGACGCGATCGTCGCTGCGGCGGCCTCGGGAGACCTTCCCTGTCTGCTTGACCTCGATGGGCCGATCATGCCCAACTGGGCGTGGGCGGAGTACCTCCAGCCGTTGGAGATCTCGACCGAGATCACCGACAAGCTCCTCCCGACGGCGGTGGGCGTGTGGGACGGCGAGATCTACTCGGCCGGCTACTGGGATGCGGCGCTGTCGATCTTCGCGCGCAAGTCGGTGCTCGATGCCAACGGCATCCGCATCCCCTCGACGGATCAGCCGTGGACGGCCTCCGAGTTCGATGCCGCGCTGTCGACGCTGCAGGATGCCGGCTACGACACCCCCATCGACATCGGTGCGGAAGACACCGGCGAGTGGTGGCCGTACGCATACTCCCCGCTGCTGCAGAGCTTCGGCGGCGACCTGATCGACCGCGACACGATGCTCACCGCGGACGGCGCGCTGAACGGCGACGCCGCCGTGGAGTGGGGCACCTGGTTCCAGAACCTCTTCGCCGAGGGCTACGCGAGCAACGCGGGCACGATCGGCAACCAGGAGTTCGTCGACGATGAGGTGGCGCTCAGCTACACCGGCGTGTGGAACGCGCTGGCATCCGTCGAAGCGATCGGCGATGATCTCCTGATCCTGCCGCCGCCCGACTTCGGCAACGGCCCGAAGATCGGTGGCGGGTCGTGGCAGTGGGCGATCTCTTCGGGCTGCAACGACGCCGATGGCGCCCGGCAGTACCTCGAGTTCAGCTTCAACGACGAGTACATCACCGAGTTCGCCGACAACCAGATCGTCATCCCGGCGACGGAAGCCGCTGCGCAGGCGTCGGAGTACTTCGGCGATGACGGTGTGCTGCGCCCGTTCGTGGAGCTGTCGCAGAAGTACGCCGTGCTGCGGCCGGAGACTCCCGCCTACGCCGTGATCTCGACCACGTTCGAGACGGCGGCGAAGAACATCATGAGCGGCGCCGACGTCACGGCGACCCTCGACCAGGCCGTCGCGGACATCGATGCCAACATCGCGTCCAACGACGGGTACGGATTCCAGTAGACGGTGACGGCGGAGGTGGGGGCGCGGGCGACCGCGTGCCCACCCCGCCGCGCTGCTCCACCCGCTCCTGAAAGACGCATCGATGACCGTCACACCTCCGACGGCGGGGGCCGAGACTCCTCGGCGCTCCCTCCGCTCCTTCCGCTCCAGCCGTGGACGCGAGACGTGGGCAGGTCTGGGCATGGTCGCACCGGCCGCCCTCCTGCTCACACTGTTCCTCATCGTCCCGGTGGTCCTCGCGTTCACTCTCTCCTTCACGAATGCGAGGCTCATCTCGCCGAACCCGCCTCGCTTCGTCGGGGTAGACAACTTCATTCGCGCCTTCACCGCTGACCCGCTCTTCGTGCAGTCGATAGGCAACACGGCGATCTTCGCGCTCATCGTCGTACCCGTGCAGGCCGGCCTCGGCCTCGCGCTCGCGGTGCTCGTGAATCGAAAGCTCCGCGGCACGACGTTCTTCCGCGTCGTGTTCTTCATCCCCGTCGTGACCTCGATCGTCGTCGTCTCGATCCTGTGGAAGTTCCTCTATCAGGATGACGGGCTCATCAACTCGATGATCGACGCCGTGACGTTCGGGTTGTGGAGCGGGAACGATTGGCTCAACGACCCCTCGACGGCGCTTGGCGCGATCATCGTCATGTCGATCTGGCAGGCCGTCGGGTTCCACATGATCATCTGGCTGTCGGGGCTGCAGACGATCCCCGAAGAGCTCTACGAGGCGGCGCGCATGGATGGCGCCAGCCCGTGGCGCCAGTTCACCAACGTCACGTGGCCGGGGCTGCGCCCGACGATGGTGTTCGTGCTCGTCACCATCACGATCGCCGCCCTCGGGTTGTTCGTCCAGATCGACGTCATGACCCAGGGAGGTCCGCAGGGCGCCACCTCGACGGTCGTCTACCACGCGGTGCGCAAGGGCTTCGGTCAGCAGGAGATCGGCTACGCGGCCGCGATCTCGCTCATCTTCTTCGTGGCCGTGCTCATCATCGCGCTCATCCAGCGTCGCATCACCCGGGAGAAGGACTGATGGCCGCCACCGTAGACAACCACACCGAGACGGGGCGGCCGGCGTCGCGCTCCGCCCGCGCCCCGCGCACGGCTGCTGCGGGCCGCAGATGGGGCACGGCGGCGACCTATATCGCCATGTCGGTGCTCGCTGTGATCTTCCTGTTCCCGCTCGTGTTCATGTTCGTGTCGAGCCTCAAGCCCGACGCGCAGATCCTGCAGGACCTCGACTCTCCGCTCGCCTTCCTCCCCGTCGGCGACATCAGCCTCGACAACTACTTCGGGGTCTTCGACCGGGTGCCGGTCGCGCAGTTCATGTTCAACTCGGTGCTCGTGACGGTGCTGACCGTCGGGCTCGGGCTCATCGTCAACTCGATGGCCGGTTTCGCCCTTTCGCGGCTTGCATGGCGCGGCCGGCTCGTCGTGCTCGCCGTCATCATCGCGACCCTCATCGTGCCGTTCGAGACCATCGCGGTGCCGATGGTCTACTGGGTCGCCCAGCTGCCCACACTCGTCTTCGAAGGCGGCGTGCTCAAGTACGACTTCGGCTGGTTGAACACCTACGAGGTGCAGATCGTGCCGTTCATCGCGAATGCGTTCTCCATCTTCCTGTTCACGCAGTACTTCTCCACGATCCCGAAGTCGCTCGACGAGGCTGCGCGGATCGACGGGGCGAGCTGGTTCAGGATCTACCGCCGCATCATCGTGCCGCTGTCGGGCCCGGCATTCGCGACGGTCGCGATCCTGACCTTCCTGCCTGCATGGAACCAGTACCTGTGGCCGCTCATGGTCGTGCAGCGAGAGAACCTCCGGCCCGTCATGGTCGGCATGCAGTACTTCTTCCAACTCAACACCGCCTGGGGTGAGGTCATGGCGTACACGTCGATGATCACGATCCCCGTGCTCATCGTCTTCCTGATCTTCCAGCGCGCCTTCGTCAGCTCGATCGCCGCGAGCGGAGTGAAAGGGTGAAAGGAAACACCGTGTTCGACCTTCCCGATTCGTGGGTATGGGACTTCTGGTTCGCCGACGACGGCGAGCAGTACCACCTCTTCTTCCTCTACGCCTCGCGCGCGCTGCACGACCCGGAACGGCGCCACTACCGCGCCTCGATCGGTCACGCGACCTCGCTCGACCTCGTCGAGTGGACACGGGGACCGGATGCGCTCGTGCGCGGTGACGCTCCTGCGTTCGACGACCTCGCCACCTGGACGGGTTCGACGGTGCGGCACCCGGACGGGACGTGGTTCCTCTTCTACACGGGCGCGAGCCTGAGCGACGGGGGCAAGAACATCCAGTCGATCGGGTATGCCACCTCGTCAGACCTCGTCGAGTGGCACAAGGCACCGCATCCGGTGCTGAACGCGCAGGCCCCCTGGTACGAGACGGTCGACAGCGGCGCGTGGCACGACGAGGCCTTCCGCGACCCGTGGGTCTTCCCCGACCCCGAGGGCGACGGGTGGCACATGTACATCACGGCTCGTGCACCTCATGGACCCGTCGAGGGCAGGGGAGTGATCGGCCACGCGTGGTCGGCCGATCTTCGCGAGTGGGAGTTGCGTGAGCCGTTGAGCGTGCCCTCCGACGACGGGTTCGGGCAGTTGGAGGTCGTTCAGGTCGAGGTCGTCGACGGTCGCCCCGTTCTCCTGTTCTCGTGCCTGGCGGAGCACTCGATGCCGTCGCGGCGACCGGCTGCGGGAGGCACCTGGGCGGTGACCGCGGACAGTGTGCTCGGACCCTTCGACATCTCTCGCGCCGAACCCTTGACCGGTGACGACCTCTACGTGGGCAGGCTCCTGCGCCGTCGCGATGATGGGCGGTGGTTGCTGTTCGCCTTCCGCAACCGTGGTGATGACGGGCACTTCGTCGGGGGGATCACCGACCCGATGCCGGTCGAATGGGTCGAGGGGCGTCTTGCCGTGCGTGAAGCCCTGGCTGGCAGGCGTTCGTAGACTGGAGCGATGCGACCGCTCACCGAAGCCGACGTCCGGGCATCGTTCGTCAACGCGGATGCGGAGGAGCTGCGGATCATGGAGATGCCGCATGACTTCCTGCTCGTCGATTGGGACTACCTCGACTTCTTCGCCTGGTCGGATCCGAATGCGAGCCGCCGCGGCTACGTCTTGATCCCGCTGGAGGAGACGGTCGTCGGGATCGTGCTCCGGGCCACCGAGCCCGGGCGCGGACGATCGGGGATGTGCGACATCTGCCACACGATGCAGCCCGGCAACCAGATCTCCCTGTTCTCCGCACGCCGCTCGGGCCAGGCCGGGCGGCGCGGCGATTCGGTCGGCACCTACATGTGCGCCGACCTCTCCTGCCACGAGAACGTACGTCTCGCCCACCCGTTGGCACCGAACGAGGTCAGGGCACCGGGGCAGGCCGACCTGCGCCTGGACGGGACACACCGCCGGATGGAGCGCTTCGTCTCGCAGGTCTGGGAGCGCAGCTGATCGCGGCTACGCTGGACCCACACGTCCTGTGCTCGAAGGAGACGCCATGAGTGATGCCATCCTGTTCGCCGTCGAAGAGGGGATGGCCCGGCTCACGCTGAACCGCCCCGCCCGCCTCAACGCGTTCAACGCCGACCTCGCACATGCGTGGAAGGACGCGACCGCCGAGGCGACATCGCGCGCCGATGTGAAGGCGATCCTGATCGATGCGTCCGGCCCCGCCTTCTGCGCGGGGGGCGATGTGATCGACATGGCCACGACGATGGGAGCTTCCGGCGCAGAGATCACCGCGCTCGCCGAGGTCATCAACACCGGTATCCGTTCCCTGACGGAATCGACGGTTCCCGTGGTCGCCGCCGCGCACGGCACGACGGCGGGCGGGGGTCTCGGCATCCTGCTCTCGAGCGACTATGCGGTCGTCGGCTCGCGGTCGAAGCTCGGGAGCCTGTACGCGAACATCGGCCTGACGCCCGACCTCTCGGTGTCGGCCCAGCTCGCGCGCGCCGTCGGCCAGAGGCGCGCACTGCAGTTGGTGCTGCAGGATCGTCTGCTGCCGGCCTCGGAGGCGCTCGACTGGGGACTCGTGGCCGAGGTCGTCGAGGGGGAGGATTCCGTGGCCGAGGCCGCCCTGGTGCGGGCGCGTGGCGAGGAGATCGCCCGTTTCTGGCTGGCGGGGGCCGCCGACGCGTACGGACAGGCGAAGCGATTGGTCCGTTCCCAGCCCGAGCGCTCCTTCGCCGAGCAGTTGAGCGAGGAGGCCCGCTCGATCGGCGCAGCGCTGGAGACCCCGGACGCGCAGGCGCGGGTGGCTGCATTCGCCGCCTCGGCCGCCAAGAGGGCCGGCTGACTTCTTCTGCTCCGCCCCGTGCGGACGGTGACTTTCCCCAACCCGTGCGGTGGCCGCGGTATCCGGCGGTGGGCGTGGCAGGATGAAGGCATCGCCGCTCGACGAGAGGATCGCCATGTCCCAGCCGGACATCACCACACCGCAGCCGCAGAGTGAGAAGAAGAATATGTCGCTGCTGATCCGAGGCTCTCTCTGGATCGCCATCGGCGCTCTGATCGCCGCTGCACTCGTCTGCGTCGTCTGGGTGCTCGTCGGGGATCAGGACGGACTGATCGGCCGAGCCTTCCTCACGATCCTCCTCCTGGCGGCCTTCGCGGGGATCGCGATCGCCGAGGCGGGGCTCGCCCCGAACCGTCCCGACTGGCTGCAGCTGGCCAGCATGGTGAGCTGGATCGTCGCGCTCCTCGTCGGCGCCGTCAAGATCTGGCTCCCCGAAGACGGCATGTACTTCGGAGCCGAGCGCTTCTTCCAACTGCTGCTGGTCATCGGCATCCTGCAGCTCGCGCTCGTGCACGTGCGACTGTTCACACCGGCTGCCCAGCGCTACGTCACCACGTTCACACGAGTCATCTACATCGTCACGATCGCCTTCCTCGGTGGCCTCGTCGGCATGCTCGTGTTCTTCCTCGCCTTCCCGAACACGTTCGAGTACGGCGCGCTGTACTGGCGGATCGTCGTCGCCCTCACGATCCTCGTCGCCGTCGGCACCACGCTCATCCCGCTCCTGAACGCGCTCTTCGCGCCCAAGAAGACACCGGCCGTGTCGGGCGTCGGATCCGCGCCGTCCTGGCCGACCTATGCCGATGGCATCACCCCGCTGCCGGTGCTTCCCGACTCGTCGCCCGATTGGACGGCGTACTACACCGGGTACCCGACGGTCACGGCACAGCAGTCGCTCCCGGCGGCCCCGGCCGCGAGCTTCCCCGTCGTGCCGCAGCCGGTGGAGCAGGTGTACGCACAACCCGCGCCGCCACAGGCCCCCGGTGTGCACACGATGCCGCCGACGCCCGGTGCCGTGGAGCAGCCCCCGGCGCCGAGGCAAGAGCCCTCTGCGTTCCCGCCTCCTCCGCCCGCGCCGCAACCGCCCGCGCCGCAGCAGCCCGCGCCGTGACCCTCGCCGGAGAGCTCGGCGAACTCGCGACGGAGATCGCGCGCGAAGCGGGAGACCTCGCGCGCAGACGCCGACAAGGGGGTGTGCGTCTGGCGGCGACCAAGTCCACGCTCGCTGACATCGTCACGGAAGCGGACCGCGAGGTCGAGGCGCTCATCCGCGATCGCCTACGCGCTGCCCGCGTGGAGGACGGTTTTCTCGGTGAGGAGTCCGGGGCCGAGGTCGGAACGAGCGGGATCACCTGGGTCGTCGACCCGATCGACGGCACCGTGAACTATGCGTACGGCATCCCGGCCTACAACGTCAGCATCGCCGCCATCCGAGGCGAGCCCGACCCCGAATCCTGGGAAGCTCTCGCCGCCGCGGTCAACGCGCCCGCGCTCGGTGAGATGTTCACCGCAGCCCTCGGTCACGGTGCGTGGTCAGACGGCGCCCGGCTCTCGGTCACGGCGGAGACGCCCGCCGGAGCGCTCCTCGGTACCGGCTTCGGCTACGACCCTGCGACCCATGAAGGCGACCTCGCCACGGTGGCGCGGGTGATGCCGATGGCGCGTGATGTCCGTCGGATGGGAGCGGCCGCTCTCGACCTCGCGTATGTCGCTGCGGGTCGCCTCGACGGCTACTTCGAACGCGGATTGCGTCCGTGGGACCATGCCGCCGGTGGGCTCCTGGTGTCGGAGGCCGGTGGAGTCGTGTCACGCACCGACGTCGAATCCCCGCGGCCCATGCTCGTCGCGGCGGGACGCGACGTGCACGACCGACTGCTCGCGATCCTGGGAACGGAAAAGTGAATGATCCATGGCTTTCCCAGGGTGGCCAGGGTAGTGTTTTACCCGATCGTTACTCTCACCACCCGAAGGTGAGAGTTTGAGTTTGCGCCCCCGAGCTGACGCACGACCCGAGAGAAACGCTTTGCCCTTCGAGAATCCCGAGGCTGCCTCTGCGCCCACGCGCCGGTCCAGCCGACTCCGCATCGCGGCCTCCGAGGCCTCTGCGGCGGGAACGACGGGACCCCTCTCCACGGCTGATTCCACTGCCGTCGCCCTCGCCGCCGTCGCTCCTCTCTCTCGTCGCGCTGCTCGCCAGCGCCAGGCAGCCGGCGCGGACGCCGCCGAGGTTCCGGCCGAGCCGTTCATCGCCACGACTCCCGCGCCGATCATCGCCGACGTCCCGGCATCACCGGTCGTCGTCGAGACCGCAGCCGACTCCGTCGATGCCGCAGACCCTGACACGGTCGCGCCTTCCGTCGAGTCGCCGGCACCGGCGGAACCCGTCGCGGCGGCCGCGCCCGAAGATAATGTCGACGAGTTCGAGCGCGCATCGCGCGCCTTCCGCACGGGCTCGGTTCCCGTCGTTCCGGCGTCCGTCCGGACGTCGGCCACGCACACGCCCGCATCCGTGCCCTCGGAGTCGGTCGAGTCCTCCGAGTCCGCGCACGTCGCGCCGCGCCGTCCGCGCAGCATCCGCAAGCTTGTGACCGTGGGGGCGACCGTCGGTGTGATGAGTCTCGCCGGACTCCTCGCCGTCTCCATGACGCTTCCTGCGGAGGCAGTGGCGGCGGTGCAGGGCCGCACTGCGATGTCAGCGACCTCGCTGGTCTCGTCCGCGGGTGCCGACGCGAAGGATTCTGCCGCCGCAGAGATCCAGGCGTTCGTCGCACCGGGCGCAGTCGAGAACGAGTCTCTCGCTCGTTCGGATGACTTCAGCACGGTTTCGCTGGTCGAGGTCGCCGCCGAGCAGGGCATCAACTACTCGGGTGAGGTCTTCACGAACGACCCCGACGCCGCCATCCAGTGGCCGTTCCTCGTCGGGGTCGGCATGAGCTACGGATACGGCATGCGCAGCGGGCGTCTGCACGAGGGCATCGACTTCGTCCCCGGTGACGGTGCGCCCATCCAGGCGATCGCCGACGGCACCGTCCGCATCGCGACGGAGCAGGGCGGCGCCTTCGGTGTCACGGTCTACATCGACCACGTCATCGACGGCCAGGTCATCACCAGCCACTATTCGCACATGCAGTACGGGTCTCTGCAGGTCAAGGCGGGCGACACCGTGAAGGTCGGCGACATCGTCGGCAAGACCGGCAACACCGGCCGCTCCTACGGTGCCCATCTGCACTTCGAACTCATCGTCAACGGATCGACCATCGATCCGATGCCGTGGCTCAAGGCGAACGCCGGTCGAACCTCGTATTGACCCGCCTCGATTTCATGGGGACGCCACAGTGATGGTATTCTCGTACGGTTGCCCCGCGAGGGCAGCACGCCCCGATAGCTCAGTGGCAGAGCACTTCCATGGTAAGGAAGGGGTCGTCAGTTCAATCCTGACTCGGGGCTCGCAGCATTCTTCTCACACGGATGGATGCCGTGCGGCAGGGTAGCTCAGTTGGTGAGAGCGCACGACTCATAATCGTGAGGTCGCGGGTTCAAGCCCCGCTCCTGCTACAGATTCAAACCCCCGGATTTCCGGGGGTTTTGTCGTATCTGGAGCGGGATCTGGGATGCTGCTGCGGACGTTGTGCAGCTCTCGTGACGGTCAACGGCGCGACGACGACAGATGCTTAGCGGCGCCTACGGGGCCTCGACGGACGCTCCAGTGGCGAGCCGATTCCGACGACGTGCCACCATCCGCAGTAGTGGCATCGCATCGCGCGTACCGGTTTGTGCGCGCGTCGGGCTGCTGCGATCGCTTCAGCCTCGGAGCTGATCACAACGCGGGCTGTGGGGCATCTCACGGTCATGTGAGGAGATTAGCTGTGACGACCGACATCGGTACCGCCGTTCCGGCTGCTGCCCCGTTGCAGCGTGCACAAGTTAGACTTCCATTACGGCGGGCAGTAGCCCTCGGAGCCTGGCAGTCTTCCGGATGGTATGACGAGCCAGGCTCACGTGTTTCTACAGCCGGGTGACCCGGGACTCGACAATCGTGCCGACGCGACGTATCCAATCGCCCCCGTTCGAGTAGCACCAGGCGACGGCATCGCTTACCCAAGGGCAGCGGATGCTCATGTGGAGCGACATGCCGACACTGCATCCCTGATGACCGAGCGAGACGGGATCACTTCGGCGACAGAAGCCGATCGGCACGTTGCAGAGAATCGTCTCGTTCGATGATCAGTTGCCCGACCCCAGCACGGACGGCCTCCACATCGAGCGCCAGGTGAGAGTGGGCGAACCTCGTTTTCGGATCGTTGTTTCACGTCCCAGACAGACATGCGCACGTTGAGAGCGCACATGCGCGAAAGGGGCTGACGGCGTCGGCTGTCACGCTTGAAGTGAATGCGACGCTGGCCAGGCTTGAGGAGATCGCAGAGTGCCCGCTCGGGTGCTTGCGCGGCTACGACCGCGGAGGCGGTCGCGACACCGTTATGTGTGGGCGTTCGCACGCTCAATGAGAGCGATCACCGCGTTGACCTGCCTCTTGAGGTTCAGAGGCCACTCATCCCCCCATGACTGCACCGCAGCTCTTGCGACAGCGGTCTTACTCGGGCGCTTAACGCCGATTCGGTCAGGGGCTAGAGGATTAGACCACTGCGTCTGCGGCTCGAATCTTTTGGAAGAAACGCTCGGGTGCGATCGTTTGACTGCCTCAGACAAAACGCTCTCAGGAACATAGTTCTCGATCGTGTAGCCAGCTGTGACCCAGGCGACGCTCGTCTCCGAGTCTTGACGCAGCGCCTCGATAACCCGTCGCTTGCTGGCGTTCAGCTTCGCGCCTGACCGACGACGATCGGAATCGATCAAGACGGCCATGTATCTGTTCAGAGAGCGCAGAGAGATAAACTCGTCCACCTCATCCCGATCTAGTGGAGAAAGTTCGCTTAGGAGAGATCCACCATAGAACATGATCGAATAGTGCAGTCCCTCGACGAAAACTCCCGGTTTGATCTTCTCAATCCAGTGCTTGAGATAGGTGCGATCCGATGGACCCTCCACCCACAACACCGCGTTCGTCTGTACGAGATCGGACGGCCGATACCCCAGATCTGCGCATACCGCAGCTCGCTCGCTCGCGGATCCCGCATAGCGGATTGAGGACGTGCCACCCGAGCGAGTGATATGAAAGATCGCGCCCAACTCAGAATCCAACATATGTGCGGAGTGAGTTGCTATGAAGTACTGGTTCGAGGTGCTAGAAGCTAAATAACGCAGGAGTTTGCGTTGCAGCATTGGGTGGAGGTGAACCTCCGGCTCCTCTATGCAGACCACAGAATCTTGGATAATCGTACCTGCGGCAGCCAAAATCACCACCTCATGAACGCCGGTACCTACGTATTCGATTGGAAGGGTATGACCTTGCTGGGTTACATGAATCGTCGACAGGTCGTGAGGTACGTCAATGGTTACGGTATCGTCGTCCATCACCGCACGAACGAATTCTTGAATGGACTGAAACAGTTCTTTGTCGGCTAGCCGTTGCGTACTGGGCGCTTGGAGCTCAAGCAACCTGCGTTTAATACTACGGCCGTTGAAGTCGGGCTCATCGTCGCTCGAGTCCGATATTTCACGTATACCTTCAACCCGGAACACCGGTGGATGCTTGGGTTGCCGAGACGCAAGCACGTTGATCACCCTGCGGGCATCACCGCCGTGACCGCCGCCGGTGGTGTTAGTCAAGGCGCCAGATAGTTCAGACGCGAAATGGTCGCGGCCGATAGCCTGCGCCCACTCCTGATAGAGCCCGTCGACGACCTCGCCCGGTACGCTTCCGAGCCACAGGTACCGACTTGAAGCTTCGCCGACCTCAAGTTTCATCGCGGAGATGAAGTCGTTTAGCTTCTCATCGAACGCTCGGACACGCCCCGAGGAATCAAGCCAATCAGCGACCGAAGCTCGATCGTGCGCAACGAGCCGCACAGGTCGATGCTCGGCATCACCAAGCGGTCGATCCCACGCTCCAGGGCCGACGTCAGCGCCTAGAGCGCTCGCCACGGCGCGGAGCACATTCGACTTCCCTGTGTTGTTCTGTCCCGCGATCAGGTTGATCTTTGCGAGGGGCGCGAGCACCATCAGTTCACTTGAAGCGAAGCTCCGATAGCCAGCGAACGCGATGCCTCTCAATGGTTCCACATGGTCATCATGCCCCAAACCCACTGAAATCACAGTCAACCAGCTTTGACCACCCAGACATCCGACCTTTCCCTTGACAGGGTCTCGGCGCGCGGACATCATGTCCTGTGGACGTCGTCACGAGGAGAAGCATGCGCATCGCCCTGCATTCAGTGATCGCCGAGGGGGCGATCGAGGACTATCGGTCCCATCACGCCCGGATCCCGGATTCTCTGCGCGACCTGTTCGACGTCGCGGGCATCCACGACTGGACCATCTGGCGCTCGGGGCGCAACCTCTTCCACCTCGTCGAGTGCGACGACTTCGAGGCGACGATGCGCATCGTCGAGGCCTCCCCGGCGAACGATTCCTGGCAGGCCGACATCGGGCGCTTCGTCGAGGGGTTCCACGGTCCGGACGGTGAAGAGGGGTTCACGCCCATCGAACAGGTCTGGGCACTCGCGGCGCAGCGCGCCACCGGCAGCTGAGCACACCGGGCGGTCGCGTGTCAGCGGAAGGGGTTCCGACCGGGATCCGATCGCCGTGGCGGCGGGTGATGCGGGATCTGGATCGGACGCGTCGCGCGTGAGGCGTCCTGGAACCGTCGCACCGCGTGCAGGACCTCTTCCGCGGACGAGTAGCGCAACGCGAGCGGGAGGTCGCGCCGCCACAGGACCTCGACCTCGGTCGGGGCATCTTCGAAGATCGTGCAGACGACGCGGCGGTGGTCGTCCGTCGGGTAGTGCAGATCGTGGATCGCCCAGTCGGTCGCCGTGACCTGCACCAGGCTGAACCTTCGGTCCGGATCGTGCTCCATCATTCTCCTAGCTGTCCCCACGGTGAAGCATGCGCGATCGGCGCCCGGAGGGGGAGCCCCTTGACAGATGCCCGAGACTTCTTCGGATCATTTTGTGACGTTTCTCGGTCGGCATCCGTCATAGGGGTGTCGCTGACCTGCGGCCCGCACTCCTCAACGGAGGCGGAGACATGGATGAAGGAGCTCAAGATGGCGAACGTGACTGGTGGCGCCCAGCCCAAGGCTCAGGTCGTCGCACCGCAGTCGGGGACTGCTGCGGGCAAGACGACGATCGAGGACGCGGTGGTGGCGAAGATCGCCGGCATCGCCGCACGCGAAGTGGCGGGCGTGTATGCACTCGGCGGGGGAGCCGCCCGAATGGTCGGTGCGATCCGTGACGCCCTCAACACGACCGATCTCTCTCAGGGGATCAGCGTCGAGGTCGGCGAGACGCAGGTCGCGGTCGACGTGACGATCGTCGCGGAATACCCGGTCTCGCTCCAGAAGGTCGCGGACGAGGTTCGCGCGGCCATCCACCGCGCGATGGTGGAACTGGTCGGCATGGAGGTCGCCGAGGTCAACGTGACCGTGAACGACGTGCACATCCCCTCCGATGACGAGGACGAGGGCACGCAGGAGGCGCGAGTCCAGTGAATGCATCGGTGATCGGCGCGGCGGCCGCCGCAGTGCTGGCGCTCACCTGGGTGGCCCTGGGGTTCTGGGCGTTCCTGCTCGTGGCGTTGGCGATGCTGCTCGGAGCGGTCGCCGGCCGCATCATCGACGGCCGGCTCGACGTCCGCGCACTCGCCGAGGTCTTCCGAGGCCGGCGCTCCTCGTCATGACCGACGAGGAGGCGGCTCCGGCGCCGGAGGACGTCGTCGTGGGGACGACGACCATCACGGCCCGTGCGCTGCAACGACTCGCCGTCGGCATCGTGCACGACGTCGCTCGGGTATCGACCCGTGACGTCGGGGTGCAGCTGTCCGACCGGCGAGGTGCCGTGCGGATCTCGGTCACCGTCCCGGTGGCCCCGGAGCACGGGCTGAACCTGGTCGACAGCGGCGAAGAGCTTCGGCGAGACCTGATCGAGAAGATGCAGACGCTGGGCGGTCGTGAGGTCAGCACCGTGGACATCCGATACTCGGGCGTCCGCCGCAGGACGGAGAAGAGGGTGAGATGACGAACGAACAGGCGATATACCGGCGCGTGCTCCGTCGGGAGACGCACGCGCCCCGCACCATCCCGGCTGCGGTGGTCGCATCGATCGGCGTCGTGTCGGGCCTCGCTCTCCTCGCGGGAGGAGTGTGGTGGGTCGTCGACGCGGGCTTCCGTGACAGGGTCGCTCGAGAGTTCGATGCGCTCGCCGCAGGAGCAACGGCACAGGCTGTGCCCTTCGGGGTGGGCGTACTCGTCGTGCTTCTCGCTCTCGTGCTCCTTGCGCTCGCGGTCCTGCCGGGACGTCGCCACCGTCGTGCGCGAACGACCGAGCGCACCGCTCTGCTCGTGGACGACGGGGTGATCGCTGACTCGGTCGCCGAGGCCGTGGCCCGACGCGTGGGCGTCGATCGTGGACGCGTGGCCGTGACCGTCGGCAGGCGTGACGTCGCAGTCAGAATCACCCCCACCAGTGGCGTCCCCGTCGATCGGTTCGGAGCCGAGACGGCTGTGAAGGACGTGCTCTCGGGGATCGGATTCGTGGCGGCTGCTCGCGTCAGCGTGGATGCGCAGGGAGTGATCGCATGAACGCCACGAACCGCCTGATGAATCGACTGCTTCTCTTCGTCACCGGCGCGATCCTGCTGGCGGCGGGCGGTCTCGCCCTCGCTGCGGGGGTGCTCGCCGGCGGGGACGCGCCCCCGTGGCTTCGGCGCCCGACATCTGTGGTGTCGGCCGCGGTGGAGACCGCTGCGACGTGGACGTGGCAGATCCCGGGCGTCGGTCCGGTATCCACTGTCGTGATGCTCATAGCGGCAGCGGCCGTGCTCCTCGTCATCGCCCTCATCGCTTTCCTCGCCACGCGGAGACGCGGCAGGGCGAAGGCCGTGCTCGAGGTCGATGGCGCAGGCGGACGGACGACGGTCGATCGGAACGTGGCCGAGGAAGTGCTGACGGACCCGCTGATCCGCCGACCCGACGTGCTCTCCGCCCGCGCGGCTGCATACCGCGTCGGAAGGAAGCATGCCGTCGCCTTGGCGATCACCGTGCGACCCGGCGCTCCCCTCGGTGCGATCGTCGCCGCGACGGAGAAGGCCGTTCGAGAGTGGGACCACCTCCTGGGCGCCCGCATCCCGATCCTGGTGCATCTGTCGGATCGCCGGTGGCGCGATGCGTTCCGGTCGCCCACGAGGGTGCAGTAGGCGGTGTGACCGCCGCAAGAGACCAACACGCGGAGACCCCGCGTGATTATCCGACCTCGAACCCGGGGGCGCTGAGGAAAGGAGACGCCATGGGCGCAGAAGACAAGATCAAGGCCGCTGCGGAGAAGATCGCCGGAAAGGCGAAGGAGACCGTCGGCAAGGTGATCGACGACGACAAGCTCGTCGCCGAGGGCAAGGCCGAGCAGGCCAAGGGCGGTGTCCGTGACGCGGCAGAGGACGTCAAGGACGCGTTCAAGAAGTGACGGGTACGGGGAGAGGCTCGTGCGAGCCTCTCCCCGATCTCGCGCGGATAGGCGGGAGATGATCCGATCTGATCGGGCGTCCGTTCCGAATTGCCTAGAGGGGCGGAGGGGTGGGGTGGATGGAAGACGAACGCTTTCGCAGGGCGCTCGAGCACGCGGACGACGCCATCGTCGCCGGTCGTGCGATGGATGGGGACGTCGAGGCGTTCGCGGTCCTCGTGCGTCGGTACTCGCCGATGATGCGCGCATACACGCAGCGGATGCTGAACGCCTCAGCCGATGTGGACGACATCGTGCAGGAGACGTTCGTGACCGCCTGGCAGCGATTCGGCGAGCTCGACGATCCGGCCAAGGTGAAGAGCTGGCTGATGAGGATCGTGAGCAGGAAAGCGGTCGACCGCATCCGCGCGACCCGGCCCGCCGTCGACATCGATTCGATCGACAGGCCGGCACCGCTGCACGCGTCACCGTCCGCAGTGGTCGAGGTGCGAGCGGGGGTCGCGGCGCTCGGGGCAGCTCTTCGAGAACTGCCCGACGCGCAGCGGGAGTGCTGGATCCTGCGGGAGATCGGCGGCTACTCGTACGAGGAGATCTCCGAAGAGCTCGGAATTCCGGTCTCGACGTCAAGGGGGCTGCTCGCCAGAGCCCGCAGATTCATGATCGTACGGATGGAGGAGTGGCGATGACCGACGACAAAGAGACGCCGAAGGCCCGCCGGCTCAGCCTGGCGCCGACCGATCTCGACGGGCACACACTCGACGAGCTCACCGACTACCTGGAAGCGGGGAGGCAGCCCGCCGATCGTTCGATCGACGAGTCGCCCGGCTGTCAGCTGGCGCTCGACGCGCTGGAGCGCCTGCATGGACTCGGCGCTGAACTGATCGCGGCGGAGACCGCGGCTGAGCCGGAGGTCGACGAGAGCTGGGTGGACCGCATCCTCAGCGGCATCGCGATCGACGCCCGTGCCGGCCGTCGCATTCCCTTCGCTTCCATCGACCCGGACGTGGACCTCGGGATCACCGAGGGTGCCGTGCGTGGCCTCATCCGCGCCGCGGAGAAGGTGGTGCCCGGACTGCTGGTCGGACGGTGCCGACTCGACGGGGACGTCACGACCGCGAACGCCCCGATCCGTGTCGAGATCGATGCGAGCGCGATGCACGGGCAGTCGATACCGGTGGTCGCCGAGCAGCTGAGGAACGAGGTCGACCGCAGCCTCCGCGCACACACCGAGCTCAACATCGTCGCGATCGACATCGCGATCCGAGACATCCGGGAGGTGTCGTCATGGACCGACGAGCGATGATGACGCCCGAAGCCTGCGCAGAGCTGGCCGCGTCGATCGAGGAGACGATACGGACGACACCGGGTGTCCGGAACGTCTATCGGTCAGGGTCCCTGATCTCCAACCTGTTGCGCGTGGGGGCCGCGGCCCTGGGCGTGCGCAAGGACGACGAACCGATCGTGGCGGTGGCCCCGGCCGGCGAGGGCGTCGCCGTGGAGGCGTCGATCGGTGTGGATGAGGACGCCCCTTCGGGCGAGACCCTGCGCGCCGTCCATGCCGCCGTCGCCGCGCTCCTCGCTACGCGCGGTGTGGGACACGACAGCATCACACTCACCGTGGTGCACGTCCAGTCCCGCGCGACGACGTAGCCGCGGATGAGGCAACCGAGTGCCGCTCCCGGCGGGGAGCGGCACTCGGTTGCGGTGCGGCTCAGGCGACCGCGCGCAGGCCCTCGACGAGCGGGGTGGTCGGACGGCCGATCAGGCGGGCGAGCGTGCCGTCGGTGTCGGCGAGCGCGCCACCCTTGATCCCGGCGTCGAGCGCGGCGACGAAGCCGGCCGTGCCTTCGTCGAGCCCGGCGTCGCGGAGTGCCGCGACCTGTTCATCCGACGAGACCGGGACGAAGGACACCGGGCGCCCGGTGATCTCGGAGAAGGCCGCAGCGAGATCGGAGTACGTCCACGCGACGTCGCCGCCCAGCTCGTACACCTCTCCGATGTGACCGTCTTCGAGTGCCACGGCGGCGGCGGCCTCTGCGAAGTCCCTGCGGCTGGCCGAGGCTACTCGTCCGTCTCCGGTGCCTGCGGTGAGCACCCCGGTCTCGGCGGCGCGTGCGAGGTCGGCGGCGTAGTTCTCGGTGTACCAGTTGTTGCGGAGGATCACCGCGGGCAGTCCCGCGGCGGCGATGAGCTCTTCCGTCGCCTTGTGCTCCGGTGCCAGGACGAGGTCGCTCGAGGTCGCCTTCGGAGCGCTCGTGTAGACGAACTTGGTGACACCGGCGGCCTTCGCCGCGTCGATGACCGTCCGGTGCTGGGGAACGCGCTGGCCGACCTCGGATCCGGAGACCAGGATGACCGTGTCGACGCCGTCGACGGCTGCGGCCACGGAGGCGGCGTCGGTGTAGTCGAGGTGAACACTGCGCACGCGCGGATCGGCGACCTTCGTCGTGTCGCGGGCGCCCGCGACGATCGACTGCGGGTCCGCGCCGCGCTCGAGGAGGCTGTCGATGATGAGGCGGCCGAGGTTGCCGGTCGCGCCGGTGACGAGGATGGTCATGGGGGTCCTTTCGTAGGTGACACACTCGACAACCCCGGGGTGGCGATTCGGCATTCCAATCTGCGGGTACCCACTTTGAAGTAAGGTACCCACATGACGGTAAGTTTCGCGCAGATCAAGGAATCGACACCCTTCGCCTTCGATCAGAACTGCGGCACACGTGTCGTCCTCGATCACATCATGAGCAAGTGGGGCGTCCTGGTCCTGTCGTGCCTGTCCGATGGCACACACCGCTGGGGCGCGCTGCGTCGTGAGGTCGACGGCATCAGCGAGAAGATGCTCGCCTCGACGCTGCGCACCCTCGCCGATGACGGACTCGTGCACCGGGAGTCGCTGCCGACCGTGCCGCCCCACGTCGAATACAGCCTGACACCGCTCGGTCGCGACCTGATGGAGCGGATGCTCCCGCTGATGGAGTGGGTCGCCGACCACGCCGACGGCATGCTCGGACGGGACTGAACTTGCGGATTCCGTCGTGGGAGGCGGTCTCTTGCTTCGAATTCTGACGGTTTCAGAAACCCGTTGACGCGATAACCGCGGTGGCCTTACTGTTCTGACATGGCAGCAACGACGCCGATTCACCTGGAACGACCCGATGGCAAGGGTCTCGCTGCGGGAACACTGGGATTGTGGGGATCCACCGTCATCGGTCTCGCCTCCACCGCCCCCGTCTACTCGCTCGTCGCGACGCTCGGATTCGTCGTGCTCGCGGTGGGGGCTCAGGCTCCGATCGCCTTCATCATCGCGTTCGTCCCGATGCTCCTGATCGCTTTCGCCTACCGTGAGCTCAACAACGCCGTTCCCGACTGCGGCACCACCTTCACCTGGGGCACCAAGGCCTTCGGGCCGTGGGTCGGCTGGATGGGCGGCTGGGGCGTCGCGGTCGCCGGCATGGTCGTGCTCGCGAACCTGGCCCAGATCGCCTCGGTCTACTTCTGGTCGCTGATCGGACAGGACCTGGAGAACAACGACTGGCGCGTCGTCGTCGTCGCCGTCGCTTTCATCGCCGCCATGACGTGGGTGAGCTGGCGCGGTGTCGAGATCGGCGAGCGCATCCAGAACATCCTGCTCGGCATCCAGTACCTGGCGCTGGCCATCTTCGTCGTCACGGCGCTGTGGCAGTTCTTCGCCGGGACGGCCCCGAACCCGACCCCGTTCGACTGGGAGTGGCTGAACCCGTTCGCCTTCACCGACTGGTCTGGCTTCACGGAGGCGATCCTCCTCGCGCTCTTCATCTACTGGGGCTGGGACACCTGCCTCGCGCTGAACGAGGAGACGAAGGACCCGAAGCGCATTCCCGGTCGCGCCGCACTGCTCACCACCGTCATCCTCCTCTTCACGTACGTCGCGGTCACGATCGCGGCGATGATGTACGCCGGCCTGGGGGAGGACGGAACGGGACTCGGCAACGAGGCGAACGCCGACGACTTCTTCCTCGCGATCAAGGACGGCCTCCTCGGACCGTTCGGTTGGGTCCTCGTCGTGTCGGTGATCATCTCGGCGATCTCGTCGACGCAGACCACCATCTTGCCGACCGCCCGTGGCACGCTCGCGATGGGGGTCTACCGCGCGCTTCCCGCCAAGTTCAAGCAGGTGCACCCGACGTACAAGACGCCGTCGTTCTCGACGATCGTCATGGGCGTGGTCGCCTCCGTGTACTACATCGGCATGACCTTGATCAGTGACAACATCCTGCAGGACTCGATCCTGTCGCTCGGTCTCGCGATCGCCTTCTACTACGCCATCACCGGTTTCGCGAGCGTCTGGTACTTCCGCAAGGACCTGACCGCCTCGGCGCGTGAGTTCTTCTTCAAGGGGTTGTTCCCCCTGCTCGGCGGGCTCATGCTGACCTGGGCGTTCGTGCAGTCCGCGATCGACATGTGGGACGTGGACTACGGCTACACCGTGCTGTTCGGCATCGGCGGCACCTTCGTGATCGGCGTCGGCTCCCTCGCCTTCGGCCTGGTGCTGATGTTCGTCTGGTACCTGTTCCCCCGGTCCAAGCGCTTCTTCCGCGGTGAGAGCCTGAACCGCGACACCCAGGTGATGGTGCCCGATGAGCCCGCGGTGACGATCCGATCCATCGACGGCGGCATCTGAGGATGACGGTCGCCACCGCCGACCTCTACGACGAACTCGAAGAAGGATCGTATCTGTACAGCGACGAAGACGGGATCCTGGTCGAACGCTGAGCGGCACCCATCGGCTCCGGGGCGCTTGTCCTAGGCTTGCTGCGTGCGCATCCGGCTCGACATCGCCTACGACGGCACCCACTTCCGCGGGTGGGCGAAGCAGCCGACGCTCCGCACCGTGCAGGGGACTCTGGAAGCCGCCCTGGCCCGGATCGTCGGCTCCGACGTGCAGTTCGTCGTCGCCGGACGCACCGACGCCGGCGTGCACGCGAGCGGTCAGGTGGCCCATGTCGACCTCGACGAGAAGCAGTGGTCGCGCATCGAGTCGCGACAGGGCCGTGCGCCGCTGGAGCCCGCCGAGACCATCGCCGGTCGCATGCGGGGCGTGCTCGGTGCGTACTCGGATGTGACGGTCACCCGCACCTCGATCGCCCCGGAAGGTTTCGACGCGCGCTTCTCGGCGGTCTGGCGCCGGTACCGCTACCGTCTCGCCGATGCCCGGACCGGGTTCGATCCGCTGCGCAGGCACGACACGACGACCGTCCGCGGTCGGCTCGACGAACAGGCCATGGACGCTGCAGCGCGCACCCTCATCGGCCTGCACGACTTCGCGGCGTACTGCAAGCCTCGCGAGGAGGCGACGACCATCCGCACGCTGCTCGACTACCGCTGGGCCCGCGACGCCGACGGTGTGCTCGTCGCCGAGGTCAAGGCCGATGCGTTCTGCCACAGCATGGTGCGCGCTCTCGTGGGGGCCTGTGCCGCCGTGGGGGAGGGGCGGCTCGGCGTCGATGATCTCGTCGTGCTGCGCGATGCGCTCACCCGGACCAGTGAGTTCAAGGTGCTGGCCGCGCGCGGCCTGATCCTCACCGAGGTCGGCTACCCCGCCGATGACCTGTTGGCGACGCGGGCCGAGCAGACGCGCGCTCGCCGCGACCGCGGGTAGCGGTCGCCTCGTCTCCGGAGCGGGCCTCAGCTCGGGACGGCGGGATGAACGTCTGCGGGAGGTGTGCCGCCGACGAGCGAGATCACGTCATCGAGGATGAATCCGAGCACCGGGGCCGCGTCGATCACGTCGGCGACCAGCGTGCGTTGACCGACGCGGCGCTGCGCGCGCAGCATCATGGAGACGGGCACGTGTTCCCGCGGCGCGACGAAGGAGAGCACGGCCCGACCTCCGGAGAAGGGAACGGTCCGCTGGGAGACCGTGAACGCGAAGGGGGAGTCGACAACGGATTCCGTGCCCTCCACCACGCTGAGATCGACGATCGCGCCGGTGGCCCCCGCGCCGAGCACATGCCACACCCGGCCGACCGTGTTCGCCGTGATCGGCGGGCGGCCGATGGTGGCGGCCATCGCCCGGCGCGCCTGGTCACCACCGATGAAGCCCGGGAGGGAATCGGCCGCGATGCGCGTCAGCTCCATGGCGAGTTCTGCGGCCTCGGCCTCCTCGACACCGAATGGCGTCGGCAGCCAGCCGAAAGGAAGGGCATCGGTCACTCGAATCTCCAGACGAGAGTCGACGCGACCGCATCCGCGAGTGCGGTGAAACCGTCGAGAGCGGGGCCGGCTTCGGCGACCCCGGGGCGCACGATCGACGCCATGACGAGGATGCCTCGCTGCGGGGCCGCTCCGGGGAAGGAGCGGACGTAGCAGATCTCCCGCGCGAACACTCCTTCGGTCGATCCACGTCCTTCCCGCTCGGTCTCCCAGCGGTAGACCGATGTCCCGTCGTCGGCATCCAAGGTCTCGACCGTGGCGCCGCCCGCGCGGCGGTGCACGTCCTCTTCGAAGGTGCCCTGTGCGATCCAGGGCACCGTCACGATGCTCATCGGCGTTCCGCCCTCGACGGGAGGGATGACGGGCATGTAGATTTCGATCGCTCCGCGTTCGCGTAGCTGTGCCCACTGCTGGTGCACGGCCGCGCGCGCCTGACCGAACAACTCGGGGCGGTGCACCTCGAGGAAGCGCGCACGCAGGAGGCCGACGAGCTCGTCACGACCCGCATCATCGGCGACGAACCGCCCCCAGTCCGGGGGCACGAGCAGCGTGTAGCCCTGCGGGGTCGGCTCGACTCGGCCGAGGATCTCATCCTTCAGTGACACGCAGCGCCCTCTGTCTCCGACGCTCCGCACGTAGACGCTTCATGCGCACCGCAGCGATGATCCCCGAGGCGATGAGCACAAGAGTGAACGGGGCGACGATCCAATGCCAGCCGATCGGGTAGCCATCAGTGCCCGGGGTCCAGATCACCCCCGTCGGGTCCTTCTCGAACGCGGCGATGAAGATCGTGACATAGCCCGCCAGAAGCGGCACGAAGGTCATGTAGGCGATGTCATCGGCGATCTCGAGCCCGCCGAGCAGCAGGTAGGCGGAAGCGCAGCCGATGGCGATCAGGCCGGCCGCGATCGTGAGCCAGGCGGGCACGCTCAGCACCGGCCACGGCAGCAATGAATCTCCGAAGCTCAAGCACTCGTTGGAGTAGTAGACCCGGCCACAGTTGAGGATGAGGCGAGCGCCGGCGGGAACGATCCACTGCGCCAGTGTCGCGATCGTGGCGAGGATGGCAATCAAGCGTAGGACGCCGAGCCGCAGGGGCAGCCAGCCGCGATTGAGTCCGAAGATGGGCTGTGTCGAGAAAGGCACGGTGTCAGCCTACGGGCGGCCGAATGAGTAGTAGAACGGGTTGATCGGGCTGCTGTAGAACCCTCCGGCGACTCCCGCGACCCAGCTGCCGACCGAGGTCACGCCCGCTCCACCGATCTTCGGAACCGTGCTCAGGACGGCATCCGCCCAGGCATCCGCGATGGTCGCGCTGCGCGGTCCGGACTTCGCCGCCCAGTCGGCGAGGGCGGTGCCCCACTTGTTCAGCGCCGCCCACTCGGAGCCGCGCGCCAGAGTCGAGAAGGGGTTCGTGAATCCGCTGAGCTGAGGCATCGAGGCCGTGCGCACTCCGCTCGCGAACGAGGGGAACTTCGACGCCGTCTGCGATGCGGTCACGAGCGCCTCTCCACCGTTCGCCGCCGTCGCCAGGCGGATGGAGCGCGAGGCGAGTCCACCCACACCGGCGGTGACCAGGCCGAACGTGCTCCACAGCACATCCGACTGCGATGCCTTGCCGTTGGCGTACATGTAGATCGTGCCGGCCAGATGGATCGCCGAGAGTGCCAAGGTCGCGGCGAGGAGAATCGTCGACCACGGGCTGGAGACGACGAACAGCGCGACGACCGCGATCGCGATGATGGCGTATCCGATGTACACCAGAGCACTGGCGATCGTTCCCCAGAACCCGTCGTCGTTGTCGGCGGCATCGATGGCGTCAGCGACGCCGTCGGCTGCCGTGTCGAAGGCCGCCTCCCACGCGGAGAACGTGCTGTCGAAGGCCCGCCACAGATCTTCTCTCGCCTCGGAAGCCGCGGTCACGGCGTTCGCGGCGTCCATGAGATCCTCTGACTGCTGATCTGCGTCGGCTGCCGGTATCCAGAGCGCGTCCTGCTGGTCGCTCACCGCGGAGTGATAAGCGGTCTCGGCGGACTCCAGCTCCTGGTGGTTGTTCGTGTACCAGGCGCGCGCCGTCTCCAGCGCCGTCGCGTAGGGGGCCAGAGCCGCTCCGGTTCCTTCATAGCGGATGCCCGCCTGGCGGAGGTCGGACTCGATGCTCTCGGCATCTTCCTTGAGCTTCTCGGTGCCCTGGCTGATCTGCGAAGCGGCGATGTCGCGCAGGGTGTCGGCGGTGCGTTTCATCGCGGCGCCGAGGTCCGTGTACTGCGTCGCCGTCGCCGCGATCGTCTCGGGGACGCCTTCGAACTGACGCAGTTCGTGGCCGGTGAACGGTGAACTGTTCATGAGCCGCCCTCCTTGCTGTCGAGCTCGGCGGAGGCCTGAGCCTCCCACTCGTCCCAGCCCTCGATGATCCCGTCGAGCCGCTTGTAGACGTTCTCCACCGACTCCGTGAGGTCATCCCGGTTGCCCGACCAGTTGGACTCGAACCAGCCGACACGGTCACGCAGCTTCGACTTGCCCTGCGGGGTGCCGATGGCGCTCTCGAGGGTGTCGTTGATCGAGCCGGCGTCCTCGAAGTCGGCCTTCGCGGTCTTCAGCGTGTCGCGAGCTTCGCGGAGGCGTTCACGGTCGAGCAGTACGTCCACGGTCAGAGTCCTTCCGCTGTGAGGGTCAGAATGATTGGCCTGAGCGCGGGCAGAGCAGAGCGGGAGGGGCGGTGGATGTCACCGACCCGCCCGCTCGAGGCGCCGCCGTGCGTCAGCTGCCCGCGAGCTGCTGATCCAGATCCTGGATCGCACGCATCATGCCCAGCAGCGACTCCGACATGTCGTTGATACCGTCGACCGCGGTCTTCAGACCCGTCGATCATATTCGGTAACCCTGTATAAGGTAATATTCTACTCCGAGCGGTCGTCCGCGGTGACTCGCGAAGGCGCCGATCCGGAGCCGGGGCACAGCAGGGGCGAGTAGCGTGGGACGGTCATGAAGGTCATCTCGTACAACCTCCAGAAGCATCGGGCCGCGGGCGAACTCGCGGCGCTGGTCCGCGAGCACGACCCCGACATCCTCTGCCTCCAGGAGTGCGATGTCCCCGAGCTTCCCGCGCGGATCGGCGATCTCGAACTCGCCGACGCCACACAGGGCAACCGCCTCGGCCTCGCCCTGTTCTATCGGTCGAGTTCGTACCATCTGCAGTCCATCCGCACGCTCGGGCTGAAGAAGTCGCTGCATGACCGGATCGCCAAGCCCGCCCACGAACGCGTGCTCGGTGCGCGACTGCGCGACATCGACGACGGCCGGGACTTCATCGTGGCCTCCTTCCACGCGGCACCGCTGACCGCGTTGAACTCGTTGCGTCGTCACCAGATCCGTGCCGCGCTCACCGAGCTCGCGGCGCTCGGTGAAGGGCTGCCCCAGCTGATGGTCGGCGACTACAACTACCCGATCTTCAAGGAGAACCTCGGACAGGCCGTCCGCAACCACGGCTATGCCCTGTCGCTGAGTGACGACCACACCTACACGCGCTATCGGGTGTTCCGCGGGCACTACGACTTCGCGACGTCGGCCGGGTTCGAGATCGAACGCATCACGACCCTGCCCCAGGGCGCGAGCGATCATCGGCCGATCCTCGTGACGGTCAAGCCCGACTGAGCAGTGCGGTTTGGGCATACCGCACCAGGTGGCGTATGATTTCCCTTTGGTGCCTTTACCCGCGTGCGGGAGAGGGCATCGTCCGAACGTGAGCCCTCCACTGGCGTGTTCCCCTCTCTTCCCGCTCGATGAGCCGGAGAGGACGAACCACCCCGGAGTGGGATTCACGAACTTCTCCGTTCGACACAAGAAAGCAGCACTATCGTGACGCGCACTTACACTCCCAAGGCTGGCGAAGTCCAGCGCGATTGGGTCGTCATCGACGCCACCGACGTCGTTCTCGGCCGCCTCGCCTCGCACGCCGCCACTCTCCTCCGTGGCAAGCACAAGCCGACCTTCGCCAACCACATCGACTCGGGTGACTTCGTCATCATCGTGAACGCCGAGAAGGTCGCGCTCACCGGTCAGAAGCTCCAGAAGAAGCTGGCTTACCGTCACTCCGGCTACCCGGGTGGTCTGAAGTCGGTCACCTACGCCGAGCTCCTCGAGAAGAACCCGGTCCGTGCCGTGGAGAAGGCCATCCGTGGCATGCTCCCGAAGAACAGCATCGGCCGCCAGCAGCTGTCCAAGCTCAAGGTGTACGTCGGTGCAGAGCACCCGCACGCCGCACAGCAGCCGACGCCGTACACCCTCGACCAGGTCGCCCAGTAAGCGCCGTAAAGACTTAAGGACATACTCGTGGCTGACATCCAGGACACCACCGAAACCCCCCAGAACTTCTCGACGTCGACTCCGGAGACCGACGTGGTCGAGGCGGCTCCCCGCCCCGTCCTCAGCGTCCCCGGTGCCGCTGTCGGCCGTCGTAAGCAGGCCATCGCCCGCGTGCGCATCGTCCCCGGCTCGGGCACGATCACGGTCAACGGCCGCACGATCGAGGACTACTTCCCGAACAAGCTGCACCAGCAGCTGATCAACGACCCGTTCACGGTGCTGAACCTCGCCGGTGCATACGACGTCATCGCTCGTATCTCCGGTGGTGGCCCCTCGGGTCAGGCCGGCGCGCTCCGCCTCGGCATCGCCCGTTCGCTGAACGGCATCGACGAGGAGAACAACCGTCCGACCCTGAAGAAGGCCGGCTTCCTCTCCCGCGACGCTCGCGTCAAGGAGCGCAAGAAGGCTGGACTCAAGAAGGCCCGCAAGGCGCCTCAGTACTCGAAGCGTTAAGGTCCACTGCTCCGATGCCGATCTTTGGCACGGACGGCGTGCGAGGACTCGCCAATGGCATCCTCACCGCCGACCTGGCGCTCACCCTGGCCCAGGCGACTGCTGTCGTCCTGGGCCAGGGCCGTACTGCGGAGGCCCGCAAGGCCGAGGGCAAGCGACTCACCGCAGTTGTCGCCCGGGACCCCCGGGTCTCCGGACACTTTCTGACCGCGGCCGTCTCCGCAGGTCTCGCCTCCTCGGGCGTCGATGTGCTCGAAGCAGGGGTCATCCCCACGCCGGCGCTCGCGTTCCTGGTGGCCGACCGCGATGCCGACTTCGGCGTCATGATCTCGGCGTCGCACAACGCGGCCCCCGACAACGGCATCAAGATCTTCGCCAGAGGCGGACGCAAGCTCCCCGACGTGGTCGAGCAGCGCATCGAAGAGGCCATGCACGGGGAGATGCTGCGTCCCACCGGTGCCGGCGTCGGTCGGATCGACCGGTTCTCCGACGCTGAGGACCGCTACGTCGTGCACCTTCTCGGCTCACTGCCGAACCGTCTGAACGGCATCCACGTCGTGCTCGACTGCGCCCACGGCGCGGCTTCCGGTGTGTCGCCGGAGACGTTCCGCGACGCGGGTGCCGAAGTCACCGTCATCGGGGCGGACCCTGACGGCTGGAACATCAACGACGGGGTCGGTTCGACCCACCTCGACAACCTCGCCGAGGCCGTCGTGCGTCTGGGAGCCGACATCGGCATCGCCCACGACGGCGACGCCGACCGATGCCTGGCCGTCGACGCCGAGGGCAAGGTCATCGACGGAGACCAGATCATGGCGATCCTCGCGGTGTCGATGAAGGAGCGCGGCCACCTCACCGACGACACCCTCGTCGCGACCGTGATGAGCAACCTCGGACTCCACGTCGCGATGCGCGAGCACGGGATCACGATCCGGCAGACCGCTGTCGGCGACCGGTATGTGCTCGAGGACATGAACGAGGGCGGGTACGCCCTCGGTGGCGAGCAGTCGGGTCATGTCATCATGAGCGAGTATGCGACCACGGGGGACGGCATCCTCACGGGTCTTCACCTCGTCGCGGAGATGGCGCGGCAGAAGAAGACGATCGCCGAGCTCGCCTCGGTGATGACCGTCTACCCGCAGGTGCTCATCAACGTGCGCGACGTCGACAAGGACCGCGTCTCCGAAGACGAGGTCGTGCAGCAGGCCGTGCGCGACATCGAGACCGAGCTGGGAGACACCGGCCGCGTGCTGCTGCGCAAGTCCGGCACCGAGCCGCTCGTCCGCGTCATGGTGGAGGCGGCCGACGCCGAGTCGGTGCACGCCTACGCAGGACGCCTGGCGGAGGTCGTCCAGGAGCGTCTCGCGCTCTGAGGCCCGTAGTCCTTCGGAACCGGTCGGTCGCTGATACAGCGTCCGGCCGGTTCTTCGTTCACCGCGAGGACCCCTTCTCTAGGGGGCCGCGCAGATTCGGTAGAGGCCGCTGTCGACGAGCGTCTCGGTCGTGCACGCGAGACCTGTGAGCCGGGGAACGCCCGCCATCGCTGGCGCATCGAAGAGGCCGACATGCGCGCCGGTGAGCACGATGGGCGGGACGGCCGCGCCCCACGGATCCGCGGCGAGCCACTCCACGTCGTTTTCGGTGACCCAGGCGGTCAGCGGCACGACGGCGGCTCGCTGACGCTCGAGGGTGAGCGCCCGAGGCTCGAACGACGACGCGACGTGCACGGCAGCGCCCCCGGCGACGACGGCGGCCAGGAGCGACGCGGCGACGACACCGAAGATGCGCAGGACGCGGCGTCGGGGAAGTCGCGCGACAGACCAGACGGCGACGGCGGCGATGACCGGGAAGAACGCATAGACGGCGGGGGCGGGGTGCCGCACCCACAGCGGCAGCCGCGAGGCCGTCGCCCACCAGCCGATGAAGGCGAGTGCGCCGACGAGCGCCGTGAGGGCGTACGCGATCACGACGCGCTCGGTCTCCGTCGCGGTGCGCCACCGCCGGACGATGCCGACCACGGCGAGGGCGACGGCCAGGAGGGCGCCGAGCACGGCGAGTGCCGGAGGCAGGGACCAGGAGCCGGCGAGGGTGTCGAGCTTCTGCAGCACCGTGGTCGCCGCGTCGTCCTGGCCGCCGCTCCGGATGAAGTAGGCGAGGTCGCGCAGGTGCTTCACGTAACCCGAGAAGCCGAGCGAGACCAGGGCCGCCAGTTCGACGAGCAGTGTCGGTACGGCGACCAGCAGCAGCGGCAGCCACGATCGCCGCAGCGTCTCGCGAACCCGTGCCCACCCTGCGCCGTCCGAGAGCACCCACAGGGCCACGGCGAAGACCGGGAGGACGAGGATCGCGATGAGCTTCGTCTGGATCGCCAGCCCGATGAAGAGACCGGCCAGCCACGCCCGGCGGGGGAGCACGAGGAGCGCCCAGACGATCAGGGCCGCCGCGGGGATCTCGCCGAGGAGGTCGGCCGGCCCCTGGATCGGGGAGATTCCGGCGTCGGCGGTGAAGGCGAGGGGCACGGCCACGGCGAGCAGCGCAGCCCAGCGACCGCCGATGCGTCGTCCGAGCACCGCGAGACCCAGGAGCAGCACGATCCAGAAGCCCAGCGGGACGAGCCGGGAGGCCAGCACCGGATCGATACCGGTCGCGAGGAGTGCAGCGACCGGGAGGAGCACGACCGGTCCCGTGGAGATGCGCGGGTCGAACGGAGTCATGGTCGAGCCGGAGAGCGCGCCGTCGCTGGAGTATCCGAGCCCGTCGAGCAGATTGCGGGGGACGGTGAGGTTGAAGGCCTCATCCTCCCAGAACGGCCACACCACGAGACTGTGCCAGGCGACGATGACGTGCCCGATCAGCAAGGCGGCCGCGGCCACCCAGAACACGATCGTGCGTGCGCGGGTCATCGCGCGACGGTCTCCGGTCGATGGATGTTGCGCAGCGGAGCGGACGGCCGCAGGGAGAGTTCCCACGCTTCGACGAGGGCGGTGCGGACGAAAAGGCGCAGGCGCTTCGGGGGGAGAGCGACGGTGCTCCCGCGTCCCCACATCGTGCCGGTGGCGGAAGCGCCGCGGCGGGGGATGCTGTCGACTCGAAGGTAGCGCACCGTGAACCCCGCGCGGGCCTCGGCCAGAGAGAAGTGCACGTGCGGCACCGATGCATCCGGTGGGGTGGCCTCGACCAGGGCCCGCAGGGCTGGCGTGCGGTACGCCCGCAGCGGGGTGTTCACATCCGGGATCCGGCGCCCGGCGGCCAGCGCGATCACAAGACCGACGGCTCCCGTGAGCACCTTGCGGTACCAGGGGTCCGTGCGTCCGTCGCGGACGCCGTGGACGACATCGGCGCTCTCGGCGTCGAGCGCGGCGAGCAGCCGGGGGAAATCGCGGCCGTGGAACTGCCCGTCGCCGTCCACGTGCACGAGCACATCGGGCTCCACTGCAAGCCCGGCGCGATAGGCCGCGAGTGCGGTCGGACCGTGCCCGCGGTTGAGCGGCTGCACCTCGACCGCGACGTCCTCGACGTCGTCGAACACGGTGGCGGTCCCATCGGTCGAGCGGTCGTCCGCGATATGGAACGTCACGCGGTCGACCACCGGAGACAAGGAGTCGCGGATCTCGTCGATGAAGTCGCGGATGCCTTCGGCCTCGTTGTAGGCGGGCATGACGACGGCGAGGTGGCGGAGGGTCACGGGGTCCTTGGGGTGGCGAGGTGCGCGGGGATCAGGAAGTAGCCTAGTTGAGCTATGGATCTTCCCACCCGACTGCGTCGGCTCGCCGGCGTCGGCAGCCGGTTCCTGGTCGTGGGCGCGCTGAGCACTCTCATCGAGGTGGGGGTCTTCAACCTCCTGGTGTTCGTGTGGGGCTGGGATGTCGTCGCCGCGAAGATCGTGGCTTCACTGGTCGCGCTCGTCAACGCCTACATCGGCAACCGGGAGTGGACCTTCCGGCACCGTGATCGGCGGGGGAGGACCGCGGAGGTCGTGTTGTTCCTCGCCACGAACGCCGTCTGCACCGCCCTGGGCGCTGTTCTCGTCTGGGTGGGAGTCGAAGGCGTGGAGGCGATTCTCGGACGAGAGCCGGGCGCTGTCGCGGTCAACCTCGTGAACCTGACGAGCATCGTGATCGTGGTTCTGCTGCGCTTCGTGCTTTATCACGGCATCGTCTTCCGGGCGTCCCCGAAGCCGTGACGATCACTCCGTGACCGCGGCGCCGGCGCGCGCGCGACGGCGATGACGTCGTCGATATGCCAGGAGGAGGACGATCACTCGGGCGGAGGCGGGGAGGCCGACGTCCGAGAGACCTATTTCAGGGAGGGCTGACACAGGGGGATTTCGGAGAAGACGATCGCACTCGCGCCACGGCGCCGACGTGCACTGGCCGCGACGGTCGACGCAGGAGCCTGGATCGTGGGCATCCTCGCCGCCGTCGTGCTGCGATTCGAGTTCGAGCCGACGCTGGCGGGATGGGCATCCACGGTCGTGCTTGCCTTGACGGCGGCGGCGATCCAGGTGGGCATCGGGTTCTCCCTGCGTTTCTACCTCGGGCGCTTCACCTACGGGTCGTTCGAGGAGGTGCGCAATCTCGCGGCTGCGGTGAGCGCGCTGGCGCTGGTGCTCGCGGTGGCGGTCATCATCCTGGGGCCCTTCATCGGTGTCCCCCGGGGGACCGTCCTGCTCGCCTTCCCCTTCGTGCTCCTGCTGATGTTCGGCGTCCGTTACGCGGCCCGCCTGTTCATCGAACGGTCGCGCAAGCCGGACGACGCCGCGGATCCTGCGGTCGTCATCGGTGCCGGCCACGTCGCCGACACGCTGCTGCACAACGTCACCACCGACCCGTCCTCGCCCATCCGGCCGGTCGGGATCCTCCACGACGATCCGGGCAAACGGCACCTCCGGCTACGGGGCGTCCCGGTGCTCGGCCGCACCGATCAGATCGCGGAGATCGCGGCGCGCACGGGAGCGAAGGTCCTCGTCATCGCGATCGGACGCGCGGATGCGGCGCTGCTGCGTCGACTGACGGACGATGCGGAGGCGGCGGGCCTCAGAGTCGTCGTCATCCCGACCCTGAGTAGCATGGTGAGCGGCGAGGAATCGCCCGGGGACGTGCGCGACATCAGCATCGAGGACCTGATCGGGCGCCATCCCGTCGACACGAATGTCGAGTTGATCGCCGGGTACATCACAGGGCGCCGTGTGCTGGCCACCGGCGCCGGCGGATCGATCGGCTCGGAGCTGTGCCGCCAACTCGTCAAGTACGGGCCGAGCGAGCTGATGATGCTCGACCGCGACGAGACCGGCCTGCAGATGGCGCAGCTCGGAACGGCGGGCCACGGCCTGCTCGACACCAGAGATGTGGTGCTCGCCGACATCCGCGACAGCGCTGCCCTCTTCGAGATCTTCCGCGACCGCCAGCCCGAGGTGATCTTCCACGCCGCCGCGCTCAAGCATCTGCCCATGCTCGAGCAGTATCCGGACGAAGCCTGGAAGACCAACGTCATCGGCACGCTCAACGTGCTCGACGCCGCACGCGAGGCGGGAGTGAGCACCTTCATCAACATCTCGACCGACAAGGCAGCGAACCCGACCAGCGTGCTCGGGAGGGCATGAAGCCCTGCACCGACTCGATCACCGCACTCATCAGTGCGCCGATGACGACGATCTGCCAGAGTCGCAGACGCGGCAGTGCGAAGGCGAGCAGCAGACCCACGGGCACGAACAGCGAGACGTTCGCGAGCACCTCCAGCACCACGGCACTCGGGCGGTACGGGGCGATGCCCGCGTCGGCGACCCACCGGGCCATGATGCCGACCAGACCGGTGACCTTCTCGGAGACCGTCGCCGGCAGCCAGACGGTGAACCCCACGAAGAGGAGGTAGCCGACGAGCGCCACCCGTGCGATCAGCACTCCGCCGGGGACGGGGGCGAGGCGGGGGGAAGGCATGCCGTCATGGTAGCCGCGGCGGCTCCTCGATGCTCTCAGTCTCGATCGGGGTCCCGTTCAGATGCTCGATGTAGCGGAGCAGCACTCCCTCGCGCAGCGCCCACGGCGACACTTCGAGCTCCTCCAGTTCGAGCGCGGTCATCGCCACGTGCAGCGACACGGCCGCGGCCACGATCTGGAAGGTCCGGTCGGGGGTGATCCCCGGCAGTTCCTGTCTGGCCGACGCGGGAAGGCGCGCGAGCCGGGGGATCCACGAGCCGAGCGACGCCCGCGGCAGCAGCATGCGTTCGCTCCCCGACCATCCCGGCGCCGGATAGCCGACCAGGCGGGCGAGCGAGCGGATCGCCTTCGAGGAACCCACCACGTGATCGGGACGGGGGAGGGCGACGAATCGGGGCAGGACGGTCGCGATGGTCGCCTCCGCGTGCGCGCGCAGTCTCTCGACGTCCGCCTCGCCGGGCGGGTCGTTCGGGAGGTACTGCACCGTCATGCGCCCGGCTCCGAGGGGCACGGACGCGGCGGCGTCGGGCATCTCCTCCGCTCCGGCCGCGATCTCCAGAGAGCCCCCGCCGATGTCGAGCAGCAGCAGCTGTCCGGCCGACCAGCCGAACCAGCGCCGCACGGCGAGGAAGGTCAGCTCCGCCTCGGTCTCGCCGTCGAGCACCTGCAGGGGTTGCCCCAGAGCGGCCTCGATGCGGGCGATGACCGCCGCGCCGTTGCGGGCGTCACGCACCGCGCTGGTCGCGGTGGCCAGGAGGGCGTCGACGCGCTCGGCCTCGGCGACGCGGCGGGCCTGAGTGACCGCGGTCTCGAGCGCCTGCACGCCCTCCTCCGAGATCGCGCCGTCGGGTGTGAGGTAGCGCATGAGGCGCAGCACCGTCCTGTCGCTCGTCGTCGCGAGCGGACGTCCACCGGGGCGGACGTCGGCCGCCAGCATGTGAACGGTGTTTGATCCGATGTCGAGGACTCCCAGGCGCACGGAAAGAGACTACTCGCGCCCGGATACGATGTACTGCGTGACCACCGTCGACCCCACGCTGCCGCTGTCGCCCTATCGGGAGATCGGACGCGCGGAGTGGGCGCGTCTCGCCGCCGGGCTCGATCAGCCGCTCACCGAGACCGAGGTCGTCGAACTCCGCGGTATCGGGGATCGTCTGTCCCTCACCGAGGTGCGCGAGGTGTACCTGCCGCTGAGTCGTCTGCTCAGCCTGTACGCGACGGCGACGAAGCGTCTGGGCGCCGCCACCTCGTCGTTCCTGCAGAAGGACGACACGACGACGCCGTTCGTCGTCGGCGTCGCGGGCTCGGTCGCGGTCGGCAAGTCGACGATCGCCCGTCTGCTGCGCGAGCTGATGAGCCGCTGGCCCGGCACCCCGCGAGTGGAGCTGGTCACCACCGATGGCTTCCTCTATCCGAACGCCGAGCTCGAACGCCGCGGCATCATGGACCGCAAGGGCTTCCCGGAGTCGTACGACCGGCGTGCGCTGATCGAGTTCCTGACCGAGGTGAAGAGCGGGGCCACCGAAGTGCGCGCGCCCTTCTACTCCCACATGCGCTACGACATCGTCCCCGACGCGAACGTCGTGGTGCGTCGCCCCGACGTCGTGATCGTCGAGGGGCTGAACGTGCTGCAGCCGCCGCCCGCCCCGAACGACGTCGCAGTGAGCGATTTGTTCGATTTCTCGATCTTCGTCGATGCCGAGACCTCGCACATCGAGAAGTGGTACGTCGATCGCTTCCTCGCTCTGCGGCAGGCGGCGTTCAGCAACCCCTCGTCCTATTTCAACGTGTTCGCCCATCTCACCGATGAGGAGGCGATCACGACCGCCCTCGGGTATTGGAACGAGATCAACATGCCCAACCTCGTCGAGAACGTGATGCCCACGCGACACCGGGCGCGACTCGTGCTGCGCAAGGGCGCCGACCATGACGTCGAGAGCGTGCTGCTGCGCAAGCTCTGAGGAGCACGCCGACCGAAATATTGTTCGGACGACTCGCAAAAATCCCGGCTTACTCTTGTTCGCATGTGTGGAATCGTCGGATACGTGGGCCCGCGCCCCAGCCAGGACATCCTTCTTGCCGGCCTCGCCCGCCTCGAGTACCGCGGCTATGACTCCGCGGGCGTCGCCGTGATCGACGGTGACGGATCCCTCGGCATGCGGAAGAAGGCGGGCAAGCTCGCGAAGCTGCGCGACTCGCTGGCCGACGCGCCGCTCCCCGACGGGTCGACCGGTATCGGTCACACGCGCTGGGCGACGCACGGCGGACCGACCGACGTCAACGCCCACCCGCACCTGGCGGACGACGACAGGCTCGCCGTCATCCACAACGGCATCATCGAGAACTTCTCGGCCCTGCGTGAAGAGCTGCTCGCCGACGGTGTGGTGTTCCGCAGCGAGACCGACACCGAGGTCGCAGCCGCCCTGCTCGGGCGTGAGTACGCCGGCAACGGCGGAGACCTGCAGCTCGCCTTCCGCAACGTCGTGAACCGCCTCGAGGGGGCGTTCACGCTTCTCGCGATGCACCAGGACCACCCGGGCCTCGTGGTCGGCGCCCGCCGCAACTCGCCGCTCGTGATCGGTCTCGGCGAGGGCGAGAACTTCCTCGGCTCCGACGTGGCCGCCTTCATCGAGCACACGCGCAAGGCCTTGGCGATCGGCCAGGACCAGATCGTCTCGATCACCCCCGACTCCATCAGCGTCATCGACTTCGCCGGCACCCCGGTCGAGCCCGAGCCCTTCGACGTCTCGTGGGACGCCGCCGCCGCCGAGAAGGGCGGATGGTCGAGCTTCATGGCCAAGGAGGTCTCCGAGCAGCCCGAGGCCGTGGCGAACACGATCCGCGGCCGCATCCAGGACGGCCAGGTCGTCATCCCCGAGCTCGACGGCCTCGACGACCTCTTCACCGGGATCAACCGCGTCATCATCACCGCGTGCGGCACGGCTTCGTATGCGGCCCTCGTCGGCAAGTATGCGATCGAGCAGTGGGCGCGCGTCGCGGTCGACGTCGAGCTCGCGCACGAGTTCCGCTACCGCGATCCGGTGATCGGCGCCGACACCCTCGTCGTGTCGATCAGTCAGTCGGGCGAGACCATGGACACCCTGATGGCCGTGAAGTACGCCCGGGAGCGAGGCGCCCGCACGCTCTCGATCTGCAACACCCAGGGTGCGACCATCCCGCGCGAGTCGGACGCCGTCGTCTACACCCACGCCGGCCCCGAGGTCGCGGTCGCCTCGACCAAGGCGTTCTCGGCGCAGATCACCGCCCTGCTGCTGCTCGGCCTGCACATGGGGCGCGTGCGCGGCACCGTGGCCGACGCCTCGACCGACGTCGCGGAACTCACCGAGCTGCCCGCGAAGATCGCCGAGGTCCTCGAGAGCGAGCAGGAGCACGTCACCCAGCTCGCCGGATGGATGGCCGACACCCGCTCGGTGCTGTTCCTCGGTCGCCACGTCGGCTTCCCGATCGCCCTCGAAGGTGCGCTCAAGCTCAAGGAGATCTCCTACATCCACGCGGAGGGCTTCGCCGCGGGCGAGCTCAAGCACGGTCCGATCGCTCTGATCGAGCCGGGGCAGCCCGTGTTCGTGCTGGTGCCGTCCCCGCGTCACTCCGCGCTCGTGCACTCGAAGGTCGTCTCGAACATCCAGGAGATCCGTGCTCGCGGTGCCCGGGTGATCGTGGTGGCCGAAGAGGGCGATGCGGCCGTGCTGCCGTTCGCCGACGAGGTCATCCACATCCCGCTCGCCGGAGCGATGTTCGAGCCGCTGCTCTCGGTCGTGCCGCTGCAGATCTTCGCGATGGCGCTCGCGACCGCGAAGGGCCTGGACGTGGACCAGCCCCGGAACCTCGCGAAGTCCGTCACAGTCGAGTAAGACCGGCTTCGCATCACGCGAATGGCTCCGTTTCCACCGGAAACGGAGCCATTCGCGCGACATCAACCGGATGCGTGCTCGATAGGCTGAACGGATGATCATCGGCACCGGCATCGACCTCGTGGACATCCCGCGGTTCGAGCGCACGATGACCCGGACCCCTCGCCTCCTGGAGCGGCTCTTCGCCCCGTCGGAGCGCCCGCTGCGTCTTCCTTCCCTGGCGGCGAGGTATGCGGCCAAAGAGGCGCTGATCAAAGCACTCGGCGGCTCGGACGGGGTGCACTGGACCGAGATCGAGATCGCCTCGGAGGCGTCGGGTCGTCCGCACTTCGTCCTCTCCGGCTCGACGGCCGCGGTCGTCGAGGAGCGCGGCATCCGCACCCTGCATCTGACTCTCACCCACGACGCGGGCCTCGCTGCCGCGTTCGTCGTCGCAGAAGGAGCGCCGCTGTGACCGTCCCGTTCCGTGAGGCGACCATCGACCTCGATGCCGTCGCCGACAACGTGCGGCACTTCCGCCGCCTCACCGGCGTCGAGGTGATCGCGGTCGTCAAGGCCGGCGCCTACGGACACGGTGCTGCCGCGACCGCTGTCGCCGCGCTCTCCGCCGGAGCGACACGCCTCGGCGTCGCCGAGATCCCCGAGGCCCTCGAACTGCGCAGGCAGGGCGTGCACGCGCCGATCATGGCCTGGCTGCACGCGCCGGGCGAGCGGTTCGAGCACGCCGCGGCCCAAGACGTGGAGATCGGTGTCTCCTCCTTCGATCAGCTCGAGGCCGCTGCTGCCGCTGCCGCCGTCGACCGTCCGGTCGGGGTGCACCTCAAGTTCGAGACGGGGCTGTCGCGCAACGGCATCGCTCCGGCCGACTGGGGGCGGGTGCTGGCCGAGGCCGCGCGTCTGGAGCGGATCGGACGACTGCGTATCGTCGGCCTCTTCAGCCACCTCTCCAACACCTCCGCGGAGGACGACCGGGCTGCGCTGGCGAAGTTCGAGGAAGGTGTCGCCGCGGCCGCCTCTTTCGGTATCCGCCCCGAGATCCGGCACATCGCCGCCACCGCCGCAGCGATCGACCTGCCCGAGATGCGGCTCGATGCCGTGCGCATCGGCATCGGGCTCTTCGGCCTCTCGCCGTTCGACGACCGCAGCTCCGCCGAGCTCGGTCTGCGTCCGGCGATGACTCTGCGCGGAGCGATCGCCGCGGTCCGCCGGGTGCCCGCGGGCACGGGTGTCTCCTACGGCTACGCCCACCGCACGGATCGCGACACGACGCTGGTGCTCGTGCCCCTCGGATACGCCGACGGCGTGCCCCGGAACGCCTCGGGCAGGCTCCCCGTCTCGATCGGCGGACGGCGGTTCGTGAACGTCGGGAGGATCGCGATGGATCAGTTCGTCGTCGACGTCGGTGACACGCCGGTCTCGGTCGGGGACGAGGTGGTCCTGTTCGGCGATCCCACCCTCGGCGTGCCCTCGGCGGCGGACTGGGCCGCGGCCGCCGGAACCATCAACTACGAGATCGTCACGCGCATCGGTCCCCGGGTGCCGCGGAGGACGTCGTGAGCGTGGACCCCGCTTTCCTCGGCAGACGGGAGATCGCGACGTCCGAGGAGATGGAGCAGCTCGGCTTCCGGATCGGTGAGCAGCTGGAGGCGGGCGACCTGCTCATCCTCACCGGACCGCTGGGCGCCGGGAAGACGACGTTCACCCGTGGTCTCGCCGAAGGGCTCGGTGTGCGCGGACCCGTGCAGAGTCCGACCTTCGTGATCGCCCGCACCCACCCCTCGCTGGTCGGGCGTGCGCCGCTCGTGCACGTCGACGCGTATCGACTCGGATCGGCGGCGGAACTCGAGGACCTCGACCTCGACCTCGAGCGCTCGGTGGTGGTGATCGAGTGGGGGAGGGGGATGGCCGAGGATCTCGCGGACGCGTGGTGGGACATCGAGCTCGAGCGACCGGTCGGCGTCTCCGAACTCGACTCCGGGGAACTCGACCCCTCGGATCTCGATGCGGATGCCCCGCGGATCGTGACCATCGTGCGCGAGGGGACCCCATGAGTGCGGCGACGTCCCCCCTCGTCGCCGTGATCATCGATGACGACCCGGGCGTCCGCTCGCTCCTGGACGAGGTGTTCCTGGCCGCCGGCTTCGAGACCTTCCTCGCAGGTTCCGGCCCGGACGGGATCGCGGCCGTCGAGCAGCACCGCCCGGTGATCACCACCCTCGACATCAACCTGCCGGGGATCGACGGCTTCGAGGTCGCGCGACGGATCCGGCAGGTCAGCGACACCTTCATCATCATGCTCTCGGCCCTGTCGGACGAGTCCGATGTGGTCCTCGGTCTGACCTCCGGAGCGGACGAGTACCTCGTGAAGCCGTTCCGGCCCCGTGAGCTGCGTGCGCGCATCCAGGCCCTGCTGAGGCGCCCGCACCCCGCGGCCCCGCCGCCGGCCACCGAGTCACGCCCAGCGACCGCAAGCGAGCCGTCCACCGACGGTGCGACGGTGCTGACGTGGCGGGGCCGGGTGCATCGCGACCTCAGCCTCGATCTGGACACACGGCTGGTGCTCGTCGGCCAGAAGCGCATAGATCTCACCCCCACGGAGTTCGACCTGCTCGCGGCGATCCTCGAGGCGAACATCCGGGTGTCCAGCAAAGCGGAGCTCGCGCGCGGACTGCGGGGAGCGCCACCGGGGTCGAACGATTACGTGAGCGAACCCGACAAGCGGGCGATCGAGACCCACATCGCGAATCTGCGGCGGAAGCTGGGTGACAGCTCGGCGAACCCGCGCTACATCGAGACCGTGCGCGGAGTCGGTTACCGCTTGACTTCCGCTGATGACACGGGAGGCTGAACCGGGGCGGGGCCGCGGCTCCCCAGCCGCGGCCCCGGCGCCTGCGAATCCCCACTCGCGTGGCCCCGGCGTCTGCGTTGTTCCCCAGTCGCAGTATCGGCCCCACTCAGAATGCTAGGGGTGCACGGCCGCCTGAAGAGCGGGCTCGACGGATCTTTGAGTAATCTTGCGGGAAACCTGAGCTTCGAGCGGAAAGGCGAGCGTCGATGATCCGCACCGTGTCGATCTGGCGCTGGCAACTGGTCTTCACCGGCAGTGTGGTCGCGATCGTCGTGATGGTCACGGCCTTCAAACCCGAGACTTTCGCCAACACCTTGGTCGTCGCGGGGGCCGTGCTGGTCCTCGTCACCAGCGTGCTCACGCTGGCCGTGCCGTGGCACCGTCTGCCGCGCTCCGCCGCCGCCGTCGTGCCGCTCCTGGATGCGCTCGCGATCGGCTTCACCACCAATGCGCCGGGCCTCCGCCTGGGGTTCCTGTGGGTCTTCCCCATCGTCTGGCTGGCCACGTACTTCACCCTGCCGTGGGTGTTCGGCGGCATCGTCTTCATCAGCGCCACCCTCGTGCTCTTCGCCGAGCAGAGCGGCTCGCCGGCGGACATCCTGCTGCGACTCCTCACGCTCGTCATCACCCTGGGGTTCCTCGGCGTGACGGTGCGGATCGGTGCGCAGCGCTCTCGGGCGGCGCGGCGGCTTCTGCAACGTCGTTCCGAGCAGGTCAATCGTGCCGCGGTGCGAGCGGAGGCGAATCAGCGGCGGGTGATCCAGATCGTCGACGCTCTGAGCGTCGCCCTCGTCGTCGTCACGGCGGGAGGGCGCATCCTGCAGATGAACGACGCGTACCGTGCGCTCTACGGCCGCGACCGCTTCGGCGCGGAGCTCTCCACGGCCGCCGTCGAGTACGACGCCCGACGGGGCGTCGCGCTGCCCCCCTCCCGCACCTGCCTCGCCCGCGCCGCCGGCGGAGAGGAACTCGATGCCGAGCGCGTATGGCTGTTCGATGGCGCGGGACAATGGCGGGCCCTCGAGGTGAGCACGCAGCCGATGGCCAGCGCCGGCGAGGGCGAGGCGATCACGCTGGTCGTGATCGACGACGTGACCGCGCGGCTCGAGGTCGACGAGGAACGCCGGGCCTTCAACGCCATGATCTCGCACGAGTTGCGCAACCCCCTCACCGCGATCGTCGGCCACGTGGACCTTCTCCGTGAGCGCGAAGACCTGCCGGGTCGGGTGCCTGCACAGCTCGAGATCATCGCGAACGCGGGTGAGCGCATGCACGACCTGGTCACGAGCATCCTCCGGCAGACGAGTCACACCGCCCAGGATCCTTTCGAATCCGTGGATCTGCGTGAGGTCGTCGAATCGGCGGCGGCATCGTACGCTCCCGTCATCTCGAGCAACAGGCAGACGCTGCGGGTCGAAGGCGCCGAGAGCCTGGTGATCTCGGGCGACGCCTTCCGGCTGCGGCAGGTCGTCGACAATCTGCTCAGCAACGCCGCGAAGTACACCCCCGCGGGCGGACACATCGGTATCGACCTCGACACGATGGCGGGCGACCAGGCGGTGGTCACGATCGTCGACGACGGATTCGGCATGGCGGCAGACGACGTCGCTCGCGTGTTCGAGCCCTACTTCCGCACCGACAGCGCCGTGCGCGCCGGCATCGGCGGCACCGGCCTCGGGATGGGCATCGTGCGGGAGATCGTCGCCGCGCATGAAGGCAGTATCGACATCGCCAGTGAGGTCGGTGTCGGCACCCGCGTGACTCTGCGCTTCCCGCAGCGTCGAGTGATGGAGGCTCAGGTATGACCCCGCTCGTTCCCGTCAACGTCGACATCACGACCAGCATGGTCGCGGTCGTCACGGTGCTCACCGCGCTGGTGATCGGTCTGGGCACCCTCGCGCGCCCGAGCAGGGCGACCGTCACGTGGGGGGCGGCCTTCGGTCTGGGGATGCTCGGCGCCTACCTCTGGCTCGCGGGGCAGCAGATGACCGAGACCAGGGCTCTGCTCGCCGCCGCCTCGGCCCTGCTGCTGTGCTTCGAGCCGTTGGTGTGGATCGGTCTGCGGATGCACTTCGGCCGCCGCGCCCGCTGGTGGCCGGTGATTGCCTTCCTCGTCATCGCGCCGACGCTGCTGGTGACGACGGCGGACAACCCGTGGTATCTGCCGTCGTTCCACCTCGTCTTCCTGGGCAGCGCCGTCTTCGGCGGGCTCGTGGCCTACGAGTTGCTCCGTGATCGCCCGGCCGCGAGGGACATCGTGCTCCCGCTGGTGCTCGCCTCCTGTGGACTGGTCGTGGTCGCGGTCGTGAGCACCGTGTCCGCACTGCTGTCGGGCGGGGCGGCGGTCGGAGCGCAACTGAGCGCGCTGCGCGGCATGAACGCCGTCGGAACCGTGGTGGTGAGCACCTGCGCCGCGTTCACCCTCGTCCTGATGGTGCGGGTGGAGTCGAAGAAGAGCGATGTCGGGGATTTCGTGGAGCGTGCGCGTCGTCGGCTCCGCAAGGCCGAAGCGCAGAACGACCTCCCGTGGTCGGTGCTCGACATCCGACTCGACGACCCCGCCGATCTCCGAGAGGCATCGACGGGTTCGGCGTTCGCGGCCATCGTCGATCGGTTCCACCAGGACATCCAGGAGGCCCTGCCCGCATCGGCCGACGCCGACCGGGTGGAGGACGGTCGGGCGATCGTCGTGATCCGCGGGGGTGACGAGTCGGTCCGCCACCATCTGCGGGAGATCCTGACCCGGATCTCGGTGATCGACAGGGAGACGACGATGACCGGGATCCGGTCGTCTGCGAGCATCGGCTGGGCGACGGCTTCGGTCGTCGGATTCGACTTCGACCTGCTCGTGGCCACGGCGGAGCAGGCGGCCGGCCGAGCGCGGGCCGCGGGAGGCGACCAGTGGAAGCGGGCGGACGCCGCGGATCTGGCGCGGGTCGTGACCCCCGTCGACTAGGAGTCTCGGGACTCCCGGCCCCGGGCGAGGGCAGCGGCGATCGCGCCCTCCGCATCGGCGCCGGTCTCGGCCGCGGCCGACACGTTCTCGGCGACGACCGCCTCGATGATCTCGGTGCGCTGGATGCGGGTCTCGCGCGGGGCCTTCACGCCGATGCGCACGCTGTCGCCCTTGATCTCGAGCAGCGTGATCTCGATGTCGCCGTCGATGCGCACGCTCTCACCGATCCGCCTCGTCAAAACCAGCATTCGTTCAGCCTACTGCCGCCGAGACGGCTCCGACCGCGGGCGAGGGCGCGGGGGCATCTCGGACGACGCCGACGGTCTCGATCGTGAGCGCGGCGGAGGTCGCCTCGGTGTACGAGAGCACCGGCAGCCCGTCGGTCTGTGCGGACACGAGCCGACGCACCGCCGGACGCAGCGACGGGGCACACACCAGGACCGGTTCGCCCCCCTCGCGCACCGAGGTGACCGCCTGCTTCACCGACTCCACGACGGCCTCCATCCGCTGCGGGTCGAACACGATCTGAGTGCCCTCGTCGCTCGTACGCAGGCTCTCGAGCATCGCCTGCTCGAGAAGCGGATTGATCATCACCACCCGTAGGACGCCGCCATCCGCGAACCGCGCCGCGATCGCCGGGCCGAGAGCAGCCCGTGCGGCTTCGATCAGGCCCTCCGGATCGGTGGAGACCCTCGCCCGCAGCGCGAGTGCTTCGTAGATGCGGCTGAGGTCGTTGATCGGGACCCGCTCGGCGAGGAGTCCCTGGAGCACGCGCTGCACCTCGGCGAGCGACAGCAATGCCGGGGTGAGCTCCTCGACCGCGGCGGGGGAGGCCTGTTTGAGCGCGTCCGTGAGCTGGCGCACGTCTTCCCGGCTGAGCAGCCGCGCGGCGTGGGCGTGGATCACGCTGGAGAGGTGCGTGATGATCACGCTCGCCCTGTCGACCACGGTGGCTCCCGAGAACTCGGCGCTGTGGCGCATCTCGAGGGGGATCCACTTGCCCTCGAGCCCGAACACCGGGTCGAGCGTCGCGGCGCCGGGGAGGGACTCCAGGCCCTGCCCGAGCGCGAGGACGGAGCCGGCCGGAGCGGTGCCCCTCCCGGTCTCGACCCCGGCGATGCGGATGACATAGGTGGACTGGGGCAGCTCGATGCTGTCCCGGGTGCGCACCGGCGGCGCGATGAGTCCCAGATCGAGGGCGATCCGCCGTCGCAGCGCCTTCACGCGCGCGAGGAGGTCGTCGGGTCCTCCGGTGACCAGATCGACGATGTCGGGGGAGAGCAGGATCTCGAGCGGGTGCACGCGCATCTTCTCGATCAGCTCCTCCGGCTGATCCGCGGGGGCCGGCGTCGTCGTCTGCGCGGCGATGGCTTCGTCACGCTTCTGCGTCGCCTTGATGCGCTGCGCGATCAGCAGCAGAAGAGCGCCGATCGCCACGAACGGCAGCATCGGCATGTGCGGGATGAGCGACATGATGATCGCGGCGCAACCGGCGATGATGAGCGCATTGCGGGACTGACCGAGCTGTGCGGACGCGGCGCTGCCCATCTCGGCTTCCGCCGTCGAACGGGTCACGATCATGCCGGTGGACACCGCCATCAGCAACGCCGGGATCTGCGTGACGAGCCCGTCGCCGATGGTGAGGAGGCTGTACGTGCTCACGGCCCCGTCGATCGTCATGCCGTGCTGGACGATCCCGATCGCGATGCCGCCGACCACGTTGATGATGATGATGACGAGTCCGGCGATCGCGTCGCCCTTGACGAACTTGGAGGCACCGTCCATGGCGCCGTAGAAGTCGGCCTCGGCGGCGACCTCGGCGCGACGCTCCCGGGCTTCCGCGTCGGTGATGAGTCCCGCATTGAGGTCGGCGTCGATCGCCATCTGCTTGCCGGGCATGGCGTCGAGGGTGAACCTCGCCCCGACCTCCGCGACGCGCTCCGCGCCCTTGGTCACCACCACGAACTGGATGACGACGAGGATCAGGAAGACGACGGCGCCGATGATGAGCGAGCCGCCGACGGCGATCGCACCGAACGCCTCGATGACCTGTCCGGCGTAGGCCTCCCCGAGCACCAGACGCGTGGAGGCGACGTTGAGACCCAGCCGGAACAGCGTCGCCACGAGCAGCAGCGAGGGGAACACCGAGAAGTCGAGGGGCTTCTTCACGAACATCGACGTGAGCAGGATCACGAGCGCGAACATGATGTTCAGGATGATCAGGATGTCGAGCAGGAACGGTGGCACCGGGACGACGAGCAGCATGATGATGCCGACGACGCCGACGGGCACCATGAGCTTGAGGAAGAGCTGTCTCATACGGTCCTCCGATAGGGAAGGGAATGGATGCCGCGCGCGGCCCCGCGCCGCCGCAGGGCGTCGACGAACACGAGTACGCGGGCGACGGCGTTGTACAGGTCCTCGGGGATCTCCTGGCCCAGTTCGCACGCGGCGTGCAGGGCACGAGCGAGCGAGACCTCACGCACCATCGGGACACCGGTCCGTGTCGCTTCCTCGCGAATGCGCTCCGCGACGACGCCGCTGCCCTTCGCGACGACCTTGGGTGCGGCGCGTCCGACCTCGTATCGGAGCGCGACGGCGATGTGCGTGGGATTGACGAGGACCACGTCGGATCCCGCGACCGCGGAGATCATGCGGTTGCGGCTGATGGCCAGCTGTCGGGAACGCCGCTGCTGACGGATCAGGGGGTCGCCCTCGGAGTTCTTGTTCTCGTCGCGCACCTCGCGCTTGGTCATGCGGGTGTGCTTGCGGTTGCGTCGCATCACGACGAACATGTCGATCGCGGCCAGTACCAGTCCGACGGCGATGGCGGTCTGCAGGAGGGCGGCCGTCCCCTCGCTCGCGGTGCCGAGCAGCCGCGAGATCGAGTGTGCGCCGCTGGCGGTCAGCACGGGCATCAGGCTCGCGATCACGAACCACAGCGCGATGCCGATGGCCGCGGTCTTCAGAAGCGCCTTGGCGCCCTCCCAGAGGGCCTGCATGCCGAAGACGCGGCGGATCCCGGTGACGACGTTGAACTGCTCGAAGCGTCCGGTCAGCGGCTTCAGGTGCACCCCGCCCTGGATCACCGCACCGATCAGCGTGACGATCGCGACCGCGGCCAGCATCACGGCGAGCGTGGGCAGCACGGAGGCGAGGCCGCGACCGAGGGCGGTGAGTGCCGCTTCCGGCGTCGGAGCATCGACCAGCGAGGTCAGCGTGAGCAGCTGCTCGGTGCCGGCCGATGCCCCGAGGGCGATGGCAGCGGGCATGGTGACGGCCGCGGCGCCGATGCCCAGCCACGCGGTGAGATCCTGGCTGCGCGACAGCCGCCCCTTCTTGCGGGCTTCGCGCAGGTGCTTGTCGGTCGCCTTCTCACTGCGCTCGCCGCTGTCCGTGCCGCTCATTCCTGCACCCCCTGCATCATCTTGAGGGCCTGCACGGCGAGGGCGTCCACGATGCCGGGCAGGACCGCATAGACCGCTCCGGCCAGCAGGAGGGTCAGCAGGATCTTCACCGGGAAGCCCATCGCGAAGGCGTTGAGGGCCGGGGCCACACGCGTGATGAGGCCGAGCCCGACGTCGGCCAGGAAGAGCACGAGGACGAGCGGCCCGGCGATCTGCACGGCGGCCAGCACCATCTGCGAGACGCCGTCGACCAGCAGCTCCGCGGGACCGGACACCTCGAACACGCCGTCGAGCGGAACGGCGTCGAAACTGCGCGCGAGTCCCGCGAGGATCAACTGATAGCCCCCCGATGCGAACAGCAGCGTGAGCGCGGTCAGGTGGAAGAGGCGCGTGAACTGCGCGCCGTTCACGAGGGAGTGCGGGTCGAACGCCTGAGCGAGCTGGAACCCGCCGAACACGTCGATCAGGCTGCCGGCGGCCTGGAGTGCCGAGAAGCACAGCAGCACCAGGAAGCCCAGAAGCGCACCGGTGACCAGCTGCAGCACCAGGGCGCCCAGGAAGGGTCCGGTGTCGAGGTTCTCGTATCCGGGGGAGACGGCCGTGCCGACGGCGAGCGAGAGACCGATCGCGAGCATCGCCTTCACCCGCACCGGGATCGCGCCGTACGAGAAGGGCGGGGCGATCATGATGAACGCGGTGATGCGGACTGCGGCGAGCATCGTCGCCTCCAGCCACGCGAAGTCGATGGGGATGAACACCGCGTCATCCGCTCAGGAGCGAGGGGATGCGGGCGAACATCTCGGTGGTGAACGCGATCATCTCCGCGATCATCCAGTTCCCGGCGATCAGCAGGGCGATCCCGACCGCCACGATCTTCGGCACGAACGACAGCGTCACCTCCTGCACCTGGGTGATGGACTGCAGCAGCGAGATCGCGAAACCCACCACGAGGGCGGTGACCAGGACCGGAGCGGCGAGCTTCGCGGCGATGATCAGCCCCTGGGTGCCGATGTCGATCACGGCTTCGGGACTCATCCGACACCTCCATAGCTCTCCAGGAGGGCACGGATGATGAGCCCCCATCCGTCGACCAGGATGAACAGCAGGATCTTGAACGGCAGCGAGATCATGACGGGCGGCAGCATCATCATGCCCATCGACATGAGAGCCGCGGCGACCACGAGGTCGATCACCAGGAACGGCACGAAGATGACGAAGCCGATGATGAACGCGGCGCGCAGTTCGGAGATCATGAACGCCGGGATGAGCGTGTACATCGGCACGCTCGTCGGGTCCTCCGGGTTGGGCTGACCCGCCATCCGCGTCATGAGCGCGAGGTCCTCCTCGCGCGTGAACCGCAGCATCCACTCCTGCAGCGGCAGTTGGCCGACGTCGATGGCCTGGGCGAACGTGTACGTGCCGTCGATGTACGGCTGCACCGCGACGGTGTTGATCTCGGTCAGCACTGGCCACATGATGAACAGCGACAGGAACAGCGACAGTCCTGCCAGCACCTGGTTCGGCGGGATCGTGGGCAGGGACAGGGCGTTGCGTGTCATCGCGAGCACGACGAAGATCTTCGTGAACGACGACATCATCAGCAGCAGCGCAGGCGCCACCGAGAGCAGGGTGATGCCGAGCAGCGTCAGGATCGAGCCCGAGGGGGAGCCGTCGACACCGTTGATGTCGATCGTGACGCCGTCGCCGGGATCGTCGGGGGTCACGGCCGCGTGTGCCGGGCTGCCGGTGGCCAGTGTGAGCACGAGCACCAGAGCGAAGGCGACGGCGAGGAGCAGCGCGACCCGTTGCAGCGCGCGGCCGTCGGCGACCCCACCGGGCATGCTCATCGCGTGCGCCGGATGGCCTCGGCGGTCTGCCGCCAGGTCTCGGGGGAGAGGATGGAACCGCGCAGCGGATCGTTCCGGTGGCGCACGCGTCGCTGCGGCACCTGCGCCGCGACGGCGGAGGTCGTGTCCTCGGTGCGCGCGGTCGCGGCGAGGATGCGGTCGAACTCGGCCGCGTCGGAGGCCGCCTCGGACGTCGCGGCAGACCACACCGGTGTCGCCGGATCGTCGGGCAGGGCCGCGGGCTTGACGGGCAGACGGTCCACCACGTTGACGCCGTGTTCGGTGACGCCCAGCACGTAGCGGGCGTCTTCGGTCTGGACCACGACGATCTGCGCCTTCGGGCCCACTCCCTGGCGGCCCAGCACCGTGATGACCTCACCGTCGCGTCGCCGCGCGGCGGTGCGCGAGACCCGGCGCTGCAGGAACCAGAGCAGCCCGAGCACCGCTGCGAGGGAGAGCGCGACCCGCAGCCCGAGCAGGAGGTCGTCCAGGATCAGGCCTCGACGTTCTCGAGGATGCGGGTGATCCGCACCGCATAGTCCTGGTCGACGACGACGACCTCACCGTGCGCGATGACCCGGCCGTTGAGCTTGACGTCGGCAGGTGCACCGGCCGAGCGGTCGAGTTCGACGATGCGTCCCGGCTCGAGGCCGAGCACGTCGCGCACGGCCATCCTGGTGCGGCCGATCTCGACCGTCAGCTCCATCTCGACGCCGGCGATGCGGTGCAACCGGCGGGAAGAGCTCGCGGTGCCGGCCGGCGCGCGCGTGACGATCACGGCGAGGCGTCCGATCGTCCGGTCGGTGTCGTCCTGCAGGTCGAAGAGCTGTGCGGCGGGGTCGGCGAACAGAGCGGAGGCGTCGCCGATCGTGGCGTCACCGAGGGCGCCGGCCCCCAGCGCGCTCGCTGCGGCTTCGAGGGCATCGCGCAGCCGATCGCTCAGAGGCGCACCGCCGAGGCCGTCGACCAGGGCATCGGGGTCGAACACCTGCACCGCCAGCTGCGCGCTGGCCTCGCCCACGAACGGGACGATCACGGCGTCGCCGGTGTCTCCCGACACCTGGGAGGCACGCGCGGAGGTCGCCGCGGCGGTCGGCAGCTTCGCCGCGAAAGCGGCGGCGACGGCGGACTCATAGGTGGTGGTGCTGGTCACGCGGGCTCCTCGGCGATGGCGGGATCGGGGATGGTGGTGGCGACGACGCAGGCCAGACGCGCCCCGGCGCTGCCCACGGCCGCGGTGGCGACGGTCTGATCGCCCACCGCGAGGATCATCGGTCGATCGGCGGAGTGCGGGAAGGAGACGATGTCTCCGACGGCGAGATCGAGCACCTCGCGGGGAAGCACGGCACGCGGGGCGAGCCGGAGCGCCACCTCGACGGGGGAGACCTCGACCTGACGGCGGACCAGGTCCGGCGCAGCCGAGCGATCCGCGTCCGAGGTGCGCACCGTGAATCCGGCGAGGACCGAGGCGGGCAGCATCACGCTCGCCGGGACGGTCCGACCGGCCAATCGCATCGAGAACCGCGCGACGATCACCGGTTCCCCCGAGGCCGCGACCTGCGCGAACTGGGAGCTGTACTGGATGCCGCTCACCGTGATCCCGGCGGGCAGCAACCCGTCCAGGGCACCGGTGAGGTGATCGAGGGCATCGACGATCAGAGAGCGGATCAGCGCCTGCTCGATCGGGGTGAAGGTGCGGTCTTCCGAGGCGCTGGACGAGCGTCCGCCGACCATCTGCACGATCCAGGTCGTGGCGGCGGAGGTCGGCAGCTGCACGATGAGGCGTTCGTCCGAATCGGGCAGCGCGCACACGATCATGGTGGTCGTGGTCGGGAGCGACTGCGCGTACTCGCCGTACGTCAGCATGCCGACATGCTCGACGGCGATGGTGGCGCGGACGTGGATCTTCGCCGAGAGCTGGGTCGACCACTGCCGGGAGAACGTCTCGAAGGCCAGTTCCAGGGTGCGGGTGTGCTCGCGCGAAAGGGTCGCCGAACGGCCGAAGTCGTACACCTCGACTTCGGCGGTCTTCGTCGCCGTCGCTGCGCGCGCTTCGGAGCGCACGCTGTCCTGGATCACCACGAACCCGACTATCGGGCGGCGACCTGCGTGCGTTAGGAGAGGAGGGGGTCAGGAGGACGGCTGCGCCGCCTGCGCTTCGGGAAGGAGCGCACGCACCTCCTCGTTCGCATCGGACAGGACGACGATGTCGACCCGTCGGTTCTGGGCCAGAGCCTCGCTGCTGTTGCCGGCGGCGATCGGCCGCGTATCACCGAACCCGACCGACTTCAGGTGGCTCGGCGGCAGCCCCGACGACTCGACCAGGTGCCGCAGCACCTGGGTGGATCGTCCGGCCGACAGCTCCCAGTTGGTGGGGTAGGGAGCGACGGAACCACGCACGTCGGCATGACCCTCGACGGAGATCTCGTTCGGTGCGGTGACCAGCACCGAGCCGAGCGCGTCGAGGACCAGCACGGCGGTGGGGCTGAGTGCGGTGCTGTTCGTGGTGAAGAAGGTCTCCGCACTGACGAGACCGATCGTGAGCCCGCGCTCGTCGATCGTGAAGGTGACGTCGGCCTCGAGACCGTTGTCCGCGAGCACCCGCCGCAGCTTCTCCCGGAGAGCGGAGAGTTCGCTGAATTCGGTCTGTGCGGCGGCCAGGTCGACATCGGCGAAGTCGTCGCCGTCTTCGTCGACCAGTTCCGGAGGGACCACGACACCCGTGACCGCATCCACGTCGTCCGACGGTTCCTGACCGAAGCCGGTCGCGAGGGAAGCGCTGAGGGCCTCGAACTTCTCCTGGTCGACGGTCGACATCGCGAACAGCACGATGAACATGCACATGAGCACGGTGACCATGTCGAGGTACGAGGCCATCCAGCGCTCGTCCGGTCCGCTGTGCTCCTCCTGCGGCACCCGACGGCGGGCGCGCACGCTCATGGGGCGGGCTCCGTCTCCTCCGCGGCGCGAGTGCGGGTGCGCGACCGGGCGGATCGCGCCGAGGGGCGTTCGGCGACGAGTGCACGCAGGCGTTCTCCGACGAACTGCGGCGGGGCGCCGGCCTGGATCGCGAGCATCCCCTCCATGAGCACGGTCATGCGTTCCAGCTCGAGTTCACCGAGGCGCTGGAGCCGTCCGCCGATGGGGAGCCAGATGAAGTTCGCGGACAGCAGCCCCCACAGCGTCGCGACGAACGCGGCGGCGATCATCGGGCCGAGCGTGTCCGGCTTGTCGAGCTTCTCGAGCACGTGGGTCAGCGAGACGACGGTGCCGATGATGCCGACGGTCGGCGCGAAGCCGCCGAGGGTCATGTAGAAGCGCGAGGCGGTGCGGTTGCGGGCGGCGGTCGAGGTGAGTTCGTCTTCCAGCAGGGTTCGCAGGTCTTCGGCATCCGTGCCATCGGCGATGCTCTGCAGCGCCTGGCGGAGGAACGGGTCCTTCTCCTCGTCCAGACCCTGTTCGAGGGCGAGCAGACCTTCCGCGCGCGCCTTCTCGGCGTATCCGACGACCGTGTCGATCGTGCTCGCGGCGGTGCGGCGTTCCCCGCGGAACGCCCGGGGGAGGGACTTGAGTGCGTGCAACGCGTCGCGCAGGGTGCCGCTCGCGAGGCCGACCGCGATGGTCGCGCCGAACACCAGGACCATCGGGGCCGGCAGCAGCAGGGAGCCGACGGTCGCGCCTTCGATGTTGATCATGGCGACCAGTGCGCCGAAGGCGAGGACCAGGCCGAGGATGAGGGACGGATCCATCAGAGGTCCGCCTCGGCGTCGGCGGCGATCGCGGGATTCTTCTCGTCCGCGGCGATCAGGGTCGCCGCGGTCGCGAGCACTCCGGCGCGGAACCGGGTGATCTGAGCGATCACGTCGTCCATCGTCTCGGTGACGACGAAGGTCGCGCCGTCGACCATGATGAGCGTCGTGTCCGGCGTGGCCTGGACACGTTCGATCAGGTCGGGATTCACCGCGAACCGCGAACGGTTCAGGCGCGTGAGGACGATCATGGGCTCCATCCTGGAAAGATCCGTCCGCGTTCCGGGGAATACGGACCCGACGGCCCGTCCTGGGCTGTCGGGGGTGACTGTCGGACGGAGGGAGCCGGTCGTTAGCCGCGAGGATCCGTGGCGTCTGCCGGTGTGCGTGCTCAGACGGCGCGAAGGGCGTCGGCCGCGGCCGCCATCACGTTCGCATCGAGCGCGAAGTACGCCCACTTCCCCCGCTGTTCACGAGTGACCAGGCCGGCCTCCGTCAGGAGTTTCATGTGATGGGAGACCGTTCCCTGGGAGAGGCCCACGGGTTCGGTGAGGTCGCAGATGCAGGCTTCGCCGTCGGGTCCGGCGGCGATGAGGGACAGTAGTCGGACCCGCGTGGGATCGCCCAGTGCCTTGAACACCCGCGCGATGCGCTCCGCGTCCTCGACGCTCACCGAAGGGGTGAGCGGGGGGACGCAGCACTGGGATGCTTCGATCGTCGTCGGCAGGGTCACGAGTCCATTGTGCCACGTATTGACAATCATCGATAGATGCGCGATCGTCGTCGTATTGAAGATTTTCGATCTGAGGAGAGTGTGATGTCCGAGCTTCCCGTCGTCGTCATCGGAGCGGGCCCGCAGGGGCTCGCCGCCGCGGCGCATCTCGTCGAACGCGAGCAGGACGTGATCGTGGTCGAGCGTGGGCGCGGTCCTGCCGCCGCCGTCTCCGAATGGGGACACGTCCGCCTGTTCTCGGCGTGGCCGGAGCTCACGGATGCCGCCGCCCGTCGGCTGCTCGAGCCGACCGGGTGGACCGCGCCCGTCGCGGGGTATCCCACCGGCGCGGAGTGGGTCAGCGCCTACCTCGCGCCTCTCGCAGAGGTCCTCGATGAACGGATCCGCTCCGAGACGACCGTCACCGGAGTCGCTCGGCAGGGCCGCGACAAGGTCGTGGACGGAGGGCGGCGGAGTCAGCCGTTCGTGGTGCACACTGTCGACGCCGACGGCCGGGAATCCCGCCTTCTCGCTCGTGCCGTCATCGACGCGAGCGGCACCTGGGCGCTTCCCAATCCGGCAGGCGCCGACGGCTTCCCCGCGATCGGGGAGTCCGCGTCGAGCCGACTGATCTCGTATCGCATCCCGGCGGATGTCTCGGAGCTCGCAGGCGCGCATGTGGTCGTGGTGGGATCAGGGCACTCCGCCACGCACACCGTCCTCCGGTTGAGTGAGATGGCGCGACGGAACCCGGGCACGCGGGTGACGTGGGCGCTGCGCCGGGGGAGCACCGCGAACATCTTCGGAGGGGGCGCCGGAGACGATCTGCCGGAGCGGGCCGTGCTGGGCTCTCGTGCGCGCACGGTGATCGATGACGGAGCCGTGGATCTCGTCACCGGATTCCGTGTCGCCGAGTTCCGCCAGGATGGGTCCGGTCTGACGATCCTCGCTGAGGACGGGCGTGAGATCACCGGGGTCGGACGCGTGTTCGCGCTCACCGGGTTCCGGCCCGATACGGAGATCCTCCGAGAAGTGCGGGTCGATCTCGATCCGGCGCTCGAGGCCGTCGCCGGCATCGCATCCGAGATCGACCCGAACATCCACTCCTGCGGGTCCGTGGGGGCGACCGGCGCGAGAGAGCTCACGCACCCGGAACCCGGGCTCTTCATCGTCGGGGCGAAGTCCTACGGCCGGGCGCCGACCTTCCTCGCGATGACCGGATACGAGCAGGTGCGCAGCGTCGTCGCCCATCTCGCGGGCGATCAGGAGGCGGCGGCTCGCAACGAACTGGTCCTCCCGGCCACCGGAGTGTGCGGGGGATCCGGTGATTTCGATGCTGCTGCGGGTGGGTGCTGTGCCGCTCCCTCCGTGCTGCAGATCGGCGCGTCACCACTCAGCCGATCACGTCACGTCGCTGCAGCGCCCATGCGCTCCCCGCGATGAACGCGAGGCTCAGCGCCCACAGGGCGACTGCCCCGCTCGGGCTGAGCCCCTCGGCGAGCGGAGGCTGGTGGAAGGCCCAGGAGTAGGGCGAGATCGTGCGCAGCCATTCGACCGCCTCGACCTGGTTGGCGATGGCGTTGAAGGCGTAGCCGGCGAGCGCGATGCCCGCACCCGCTGCCACCGCCCAGGAGCGGCGACCGACCAGCGCGCCGACGAACAGCGCGGTGCTCCCCGCCAGCGCGGTGAGCCCGACGAAGACGACCGTGGCATCGACGATGTGGATCGGCGTGATGTCGAGTGCGGCGGAGTCGTTGAGCAGTGCGACGACCGCCCCGGCGAAGACGCCCAACCAGGCGAGCCTGACCAGGATCGCGGCGGCGGACTCCAGCGCATACCGCACACGCCCGACCCCGTGGGCGAGATCGAGTTCGAGTCGGCCGGACTCCTCCGCGCCGGCGATGGCGCCCGCGCCCCAGGATGTGGCGGCGATGGTCAACAGCAGGAAGCCGATGAGCCCGTAGAACGTGCCCTGCGCGTATCCCGCACCGGTGCCGATCTGGTCGTAGCCGAGTGCTCCGACCAGCTCGGGCGGGAGGCTGTCGATGATCTGCTGCATCTGGCCGTTGCCGCCGATGCTGGGGAAGAGTGGCAGGTACATGAACAGCACGGCGGCGACGCCGATGGTCCAGCCCAGGGTCCCGCGCCAGTCCTCGCGGAGGGCGCGCCGGAAGACGGGGAGTGCATCACGCATCGCGACCACCTTCCTCCGACTGCGAGGGTTCGCCGTAGAGCCTCAGCACGGACTCCTCCAGGTCTGGTTCCTCGATCGCCAGGTCGATGACGCGGTGATGGGCGAGCACCTTCACCAATGGATCGATGTCGCCTTCGACGGTGGCGCTCACCCGCACGGTCTCGGCCGCGCCGCGCACCTCGAGATCCGTGACCTGCGGCAGCGCGCCGAGCTGTTCGCGGATCGTCGACTCGTCCGTCGCGAGGAGGCCGGCCCGCACTCGACGGACGGCCCCCAGTCGCAACGACGCCACGTCGCCTTCCGCGACGACCTTCCCCTGACTGAGGACGGCGACGACGTCGGCCGTCTGTTGGATCTCGCTGAGGACGTGTGAACTCAGCAGCACGGTCTGGCCCCGATCCCTCGCGTCGGTGATGAGGTGGAGGAACTCGCGCTGCACGAGGGGATCGAGTCCGCTGGTCGGCTCGTCCAGCACCAGCAGCGGCGGCTCATGCATGAAGGCCTGGACGACACCGAGCTTCTGCTTGTTCCCTTTCGAGAGTGCGTGCACCGGGCGGCTCAGATCGAGGTCGAGTCGGTCCGCGAGTTCGCCGATCATGCCGGGCCTCACGGGTCCGGACACCTCGGCGTAGAAGTCCAGCATGCGCCGTCCGGTCGCTCGGCCGTCGAGTCGGAGTTCACCCGGGATGAACCCGATGCGCCGTCGAAGGGCAGGGCCTCCCCGGCGCGGGTCTTCTCCCAGGACCCGGATGGTCCCCTCGGTGGGGCGGATGATGTCGAGGATCATGCGCAGCGTCGTGGTCTTGCCTGCGCCGTTGGGGCCGATCAGGCCGAACACGGTGCCGGGCTCGATGCTCAGATCCAGGGAGTCGACGGCCGTGTGCCGGCCGTATCGCTTGCGGAGACGGGTCAGTTCGATGGCAGGGGTCATTTCCCTGCTCCTTTCGGATGGGTGGAGAGGAATCGGGTTCGGTCTGCGCGTCAGCGCGGCGGATCCGGATCCTGATTCGGGTCGTTCTCTCCTTTGTCGGACCGAGGGCCGCTGCGTCTGGACAGCGCTTCCTTGGCGGCGACGAGCAGCCGATCGTCGGCGTAGAGGCCGTGCGTGTACAGCTCCAGGACGGGGATGGTCGAGCGTTCCAGCAGGGAGGTCGTCAGCGTGGTCTCGCCGAAGGCGCGGGCGAGTTGGCGTCGCAGGATGACGGGGCCGAGGCCGTAGAGGGTCATGTACACGGCGGTCGCTTCGAGGTCGGATTGTGGGCGCATCGTCCCCTCGGCGATCTGCTCGCGCAGCATCTCCCTGGTGCGGGAGAGGAACGTGTCGAAGAGCCGGTCGGACGCGCCGGAGTCGTCGACGAGCATCCGAGCGAGGTAGTCCAGACCGGCGTTGCGCTCCTCCAGCGAGTCCAGGGCCTGGCGCATCAGCCGGGAGGCGTCAGCGCCGGTCATGCCGTCGCGCTCGGCGACGAACTCGTTCACGACGTGGGCGTCGCACACTTCCCTCAGCCCCTCCTTGCTGCCGAAGTGGTGGAGGATGAGCGCCGGGCTCACGCCGGCATCCTGTGCGATCTGTCGCACGCTCGTGCTCGCGAAACCCTGCTGACCGAACCGCGATATCGCGGCGTCGCGAATGCGCGCCCGTGTCGTGAGGTCCTCGGATGCTGAACGCATAGTCAGGATGCTAAACGGTTGTTCAGTCACGCGCAAGAGGTGATTGCATGCCAGTGATGTTAGTGACTAACATGACTGGCATGGCCCGCACCTCCGCCAGCGCCGAACGCCTGCGGGCGTCCGCCCTGCGATTGTTCTCCGAGCACGGCTTCGACGACGTCACGGTCGAGCAGATCGCTCGCGACGTCGGGGTGTCACACATGACCTTCTTCCGGCACTTCCCGACGAAGGAGGACGCGATCCTCGACGATCCCTATGATCCGTTCATCGCGGAGGCGGTGGCGGCACAACCCGCCGACCTGCCCTCCGTGGAGCGGGTGCGAAGGGGCCTGCTGCGCGCGTGGGATTCCGTGCCGGCGGCAACCCCGGAGGAGACGCGCACCCGAGTGACGATCATCGCGGGTCACCCGCGGCTACGTGCCAGGGCCTGGCAGAACACGCAGCAGACGGAATCCCTCATCGTCGAGGCCCTGACCGCTCAGGGGACGCCGAGGCGCGAGGCGGTCGTCGCCGCGGGCGCCTGTCTGGGGGCGGTGATGGCGGCGCTTCTGGAGTGGGGGTCGGAAGCGTCCGATGCACCCCTCGGCCCGACGATCGTCGATGCGCTCGGCCTGCTCGCCACCGGGGCGAAGCCGTGACCGCGACGAGAGCGCTGCCGGTGATGATCGCCGCCCGGCAGGTGCACAAGCGGTACGGAGACGAGGTCGCGCTGCGCGGGGTGAGCCTCGACGTGCACGGCGGCAGCATCCACGCGCTCGTCGGCTTGAACGGGGCGGGAAAGACCACGCTCATGCGCTCGATGCTGGACATGATCCGCCTCGATGCCGGACGGGTGAGTATCCGGTGCGAGGGCGACCTGGTCCCGGTGGAGAGGCTGCCGCGACCGGAATGGCGTCATGTCGGCCACATGATCGAGACGCCCTTCACCTACGCCGAACTCACGGTCACGGAGACGATCGTCGCTGCGGCCCGACTGCACGGGGTGTCGCGTGCGGATGCTCCGACGGCCGCGCAGGCCATGATCGATCAGCTCGAACTCGGTCAGTGGGCGCATCGGAGAACGCACTCCCTGTCGCTCGGGAACAGGCAGCGCCTGGGGCTGGCCGGGGCGCTGGCACATCGACCCCGGCTGCTGATCCTCGATGAGCCGGCCAACGGTCTCGACCCCGCAGGGGTGCACGTCGTTCGCAGGATGCTGCAGCAGGCCGCGGCGAGCGGTGCCGCGATCCTGATCTCGAGCCATCACCTCGACGAGATGGCCCGCATCGCCGACACCATCAGCGTGATGCACCGCGGGTCGCTCATCGGAACCCTCCCGTCACAGGGAATAGACATCGAACGGCAGTTCTTCGACATGGTCTCCGTCCAGGACGGCGTCGACGGGGGAGGAGCAGGATGAGGGCTGCGCTCGCCGTGGAATGGATCAAGTTCCGCAGGGCGACGACGGTGCGGGTCGCGACCGTCCTCATCACGCTCCTCGTTCCCGCGATGAGTGCGGGTTTCCTCGTCGTGGTGCGTTCCGACTCGGACGGCGCGCTCGCGATCAAGGCTGCGGCACTCCTCACCGATGTGGGGTGGACGGGCATCACCGGTTTCTCGGCGCAGATCATGTCGGTGGGCGCCCTGCTCGCGGTCGGCGTCGTCGTCGCCTGGGTGTTCGGACGGGAGTTCACCGACCGCACGTTCGGGGCGTTCTTCGCCGCCCCGACATCTCTCGGCGCCCTCGCCGCCGCCAAGATGCTCATCACGATGGTGTGGGGCGTCCTCGTATCGGGTGTCGCCGCGACACTCACCCTCGCGGCCGGCGCGCTGATCGGACTCGGTATCCCCGACGCGGATGCCGCGGCCGCGGCGGGGCGGATCGCCGTCGTCGGAGCGCTCACCGTCGTGCTCACGCTGCCGCTGGCACTGGTCGCCAGCGCTGCCCGGGGCTATCTCCCCGCGATCTCCGCGCTGCTCGCCGTGGTCGTGATCACTCAGGTCGTTGTTGCCCTGGGCGCCGGGGCGTGGTTCCCGTATGCCGCTCCCGGCATGTGGTCCGGGTTGGGCGGGGCGAGTCTCGCCGAAGCGGTCACACCGCTCCAATTGCTCCTCGCGCTGCCGATCGGAGCAGCCTCGGCCGCCGCGACCTGGTGGTGGTGGCAGACGGCCGAGGCGCGGTGACGCCGCGGCGTCCGAGGCTCAGGACTCAGCGTCCGCAGCGTCGAGTCGGCGGTACCGGCGGTTGCGGATGCCGAGGAGCACCGAGGCGGCGAGGGCCGCGACCACGGATGCCGTGAGGATGGCGACCTTGGCGTGGTCGTGGTGCTCGCTGCCGGCGGCGAAGCTCAGCTCCGCGACCAGGAGGGAGACCGTGAACCCGATCCCGGCGAGAAGGCCGACACCGACGATGTCCATCCACCTCAAGGACGGGTCGAGGTTGATGCGCCGGATCCTGGTGATGATCCAGGTGGCCGCCGTGATGCCGAGGGGCTTTCCGACCACGAGGGCCACGACGATCCCGACGACGACGGGGTCCGTGAAGGCCGAGACGAAGCCCTCGCCTCCACCGATCGCGACGCCGGCGGAGAAGAACGCGAACACCGGTACCGCGAACCCTGCGGACAACGGACGGAAGCGGTGCTCGAACACCTCGGCGAGACCAGGACCCGAGTCGGGTCCTCGGTCGGCCTTCTTGTGGAGTACCGGGATGGTGAAGCCGAGCAGCACGCCCGCGATCGTCGCGTGGACGCCGGACGCGTGGACCAGTGCCCAGGCGACCAGGCCGATCGGCAGGAGGATGAGCCAGGCCGCAGTGGGGCGCAGGTGGAAGAAGTCGCGATACCGCTGGGCGATCACGCCGTAGACCGCGATCACGACGAGGGCGAGCACGAGGGGGAGGACCTCGATCGTCTCGGTGTAGAACAGCGCGATGATGCCGATCGCGATCAGGTCGTCGACCACCGCGAGGGTGAGCAGGAAGATCCGCAGCGCGCTCGGCAGGTGGGATCCGATGATGGCGAGCACGGCGACGGCGAACGCGATGTCTGTCGCCGTCGGGATCGCCCACCCGTGTGCGGCTTCCGGCGAGCCTGCCACCACGGCGAGGTAGATCACCGCGGGCACGATCACGCCGCCCACTGCAGCGACGATCGGAACCACAGCGGTGCTGAACCTGCGCAGATCGCCGGCTACGAACTCGCGCTTGAGCTCGAGACCGACGAGGAAGAAGAAGATCGCGAGCAGGCCGTCCGCGGCCCAGGCGCCGAGACTCAGACGCAGATGCCAGGGCTCGTATCCGATCTCGAAGTCGCGCAGGGCGAAGTACGACTCCGCCCAGGGCGAGTTCGCCCAGAGCAGCGCGATCGCGGCGAGCGACACGAGGAGGATGCCGCCGACGGTCTCCTTGCGCAGGATCTCGCCGATGCGGCGGGACTCGTCGCGGGAGGAGGAGGGGAAGACGGCGCGGACTTTGGCGAGTCGCGGGGAGGGCTTGACCATGCGGGAGCTTTCGGGTCGATGAGCGTGTGTTCGTCGACCAGGCTTCCCGACACTCCGCCTCCCAGCTTACCCGAACGGTGGAAGCCGGCGTGCGTACCCAGGAGCCTTCCCGGGGCGCGCAGCTCCGTGTCGCCACCCGATTCCGCGTCCGACCGCTGCTGTACTGTGAATGGTCGGTGCGCCGGGAGTCGGCTCGGCGACCCGACAAGGAGCCCGTGGTGACCACCAGTCAGCCGAACGTCCGGACCGCGCGATTGTGGGCGCCGATCCGCTGGATCGCCGACTTCCCCCGTCGTTCGCCGGCTCGTGCGTCGATCGCGGTGTTCGTGCTCGCGGCGGTGCTCTTCACCGCGCTGTTGCGCCTGCCGTTCGCCGCGGCGGACGGTGTCGCCGCGCCGTGGGAGGATGCGACGTTCACCGCGTCGTCCGCCGTGACCGTGACGGGGCTGACCTCCGTCGACACCGGGACGTCCTGGTCGCTGTTCGGGCACATCGTGATCCTGCTCGCCATCCAGACCGGCGGGCTCGGCATCGTGACCGTCGCGCTGCTGCTCACCCAGGCCGTCACGCGCAGGCTGGGGCTGGGCGGACGCGTCTTCGCCCAGCAGGTGATGGGGGCGACGCCCTTGGGCGACGTCAAGCGGCTCCTCAAGATCGTCGTGCTGACCACGTTCATCATCGAGGGTGCGCTCTGCGCGCTGCTGCTGCCGGCGTTCATCGTCGAGGACGGCTGGGTGCGAGGCCCGTGGCACGCCCTGTTCTACAGCATCTCGGCCTTCAACAACGCCGGGTTCGTCCTCGATCCCGGCGGTCTCGCGGTCTACAGCCACAACGTCTGGATCATGGGGGTGCTCATGGTCGGCGTGATCGCGGGCAGCCTGGGATTCCCGGTGTACCTCGCCGTCATCGCTCATCTGTGGGGGCGCGGACGGTGGTCGCTGCACACCAAGCTGACCGTCACGACGACCCTCGTGCTGTTCCTGGTCGGCGCGGTCAGCTGGGGGGCGAGCGAGTGGAACAACACCGCGACCATCGGCACCCTGAATCCGCTCGATCGGATCCTCCATGCGCTGTTCGCGTCGACGATGATGCGTTCCGGGGGGTTCGCGATCGTGGATACTGAGCAGTCCACCTCGACGACCCTCCTTCTCACGGACGCGCTCATGTTCGTCGGCGGCGGGTCGATCTCGACCGCCGGGGGTATCAAGGTCACCACGCTCGCCGTGCTGTTCCTCGCCATCGTCGCCGAGGCCCGAGGCACCAGGGACATCGCGATCTTCGAAAGACGACTCCCCGAGAGCGTTCTCCGTGTCGCGATCTCCGTCACCTTCCTCGGGGCGTCCCTCGTCCTCGCGGGGACGGTGCTCCTCACCCTCACGAACAAGGCGCCTCTCGACCACATCCTGTTCGAGGTCATCTCCGCGTTCGCGACCTGTGGGCTCTCGGTCGGACTGTCCGCCGACCTCGACCCCTTCGGCAAGTTCGTCCTGTCCGCACTCATGCTCGCGGGACGAGTGGGCCCCATCGGTCTCGCCGCCGCCCTCGCCGTGCGACAGCGCACCGAGCACTTCACCTATCCCACCGACCGTCCGATCCTCGGGTAGTCGCCGACACGCCTGAGCGCGATGAGGCGTCCGGTGCATCCGGCCTAGACTTCCGTGCAAGCCCGCAGGTCGGGCCGGAGAGCCGGGAAGCCTGGTCGGCACCACTCTTCGACGACCGAAAGACCTGATGCACACCACGATCGCGTACAGGGGCGACATCGCAGACGCCCATCCCTCGCCGTCCGCCGCGCCCGAGGTGGCCGACGCGCGCTGTCTCGTGTGGTCGATCGACCTGACCGGCGTCGAACGCCGTCGCGAGGCGGGACGCCTGCTGCGTGCGGGGGCGGCCGAGGCGCTCGCGGCCAGCGGCGCGTACGGAGACCTGAGGCACCTCGTCCTCACCTATCACGGCCCCGACGCGAGGCGCCGATCACTGCACTTCACCGCTCGGGGTATCGCGCGGCGGCTGCACAGCGAGCTCGAACGAACGCGGGGGCGCTACGTCGACGTCGTCGTCATCGACCTGTCAGGGATCGATCGTCGCGGGCTGCTCGCGCAGCGCGTCGACGAGCTCGCGAGCACCGGCCGAGGCATCGTCGGGTACGCCGCCATCCCCTGGGAGGACCTGCGCGGCGAGAGCATCCGCGACACCTGCACGCGCGACGTCATCTAGCGGGGCGCGGCGGCGCCCCGCCCGCCGACTCCCCGACACCGGACCTCACGTAAGGTTGGAGTCTGCGTGCGCGCATTTCTGCGCATCCCCCCTTCTTCCGTGCCGAGCTCCGTGGCGCATGCGCACGGTCCGTGCGCGCCGTCCGCTCCTTCGCAAGCCCCTCCAGGAGAGCACATGACTGCTGTCGTCCCCGCCCCGGAACGCCCGTCTCGCTACCGCATCGAACCCACCGTCATGCAGGCGCTGCGGAACCCGCGTCTGCTCACCCGTGAGGTCCTCGCCGGGCTCGTCGTGGCCCTCGCGCTGATCCCCGAGGCGATCGCCTTCTCGATCATCGCCGGGGTCGACCCCCGGGTCGGCCTCTTCTCCTCGTTCGTGATGGCCGTCGCGATCTCGTTCCTCGGCGGACGCCCCGCGATGATCACGGCGGCCACGGGGGCCGTCGCCCTGGTGATCGCGCCGGTCGCACGTGAGTACGGGATGGACTACTTCATCGCCACCGTGCTCCTCGGCGGAGTCATCCAGATCGGCCTCGCCCTGCTCGGCGTCGCCAAGCTCATGCGATTCATCCCCCGCTCCGTGATGGTGGGCTTCGTGAACGCGCTGGCGATCCTGATCTTCACCGCGCAGCTGCCCCAGCTCTGGGACGTGCCGTGGCTGGTGTATCCCCTCGTCGCCGTGGGCCTCGCCATCCTGTTCCTCATGCCGCGCATCACCAAGGTCGTGCCGGCACCGCTGGTCACGATCGTGCTGCTCACGGGCGCCGTCGTCGTCTTCGGGTGGACCGTGCCGAACGTGGGCGATCAGGGTGAGCTTCCCCAGAGCCTGCCCGAGCTGTTCATCCCGAACGTCCCCTTCACCCTCGAAACGCTCGGGATCATCGGCCCGTTCGCTCTCGCCATGGCGGCGGTCGGCCTGCTCGAGACGCTCATGACCGCCAAGCTGGTCGACGACATCACGGACACCCACTCACGCAAGACCCGTGAAGCCTGGGGCCTGGGCGTCGCGAACGTGCTCTCCGGAGCCTTCGGCGGGATGGGCGGATGCGCCATGATCGGCCAGACCATGATCAATGTGAAGGCGTCCGGTGCGCGCACGCGCATCTCGACGTTCCTCGCCGGTGTCTTCCTGCTCATCCTCGTAGTCGCCCTCGGCAACGTGGTGGCGGTGATCCCGATGGCGGCCCTCGTCGCTGTGATGATCCTCGTCTCGATCTCGACCTTCGACTGGCACAGCATCCGCCCGTCGACGCTGCGCCGCATGCCGAAGAGCGAGACCGCCGTCATGGTGATCACCGTCGCCGCGACCGTCTGGACCCACAACCTCGCGATCGGTGTCGTCCTCGGAGTGCTCACGGCGATGATCATGTTCGCCCGGCGGGTCGCGCACTTCGTCACGGTCACCCGTACCGTCGCCCCGTCGGAGTCGGGGGACATCGCGCACTACGAGGTCGTCGGGGAGCTGTTCTTCGCCTCGAGCAACGACCTCACGACTCAGTTCGAGTACGCGGACGACCCCGAGCACGTGGTCATCGACATGACGCGCTCACACATCTGGGACGCTTCGACGGTGGCTGCGCTCGACGCGGTGGCCACGAAGTATGAGCGTCTCGGGAAGACGGCCAGCATCCAGGGGCTCAACGACACCGCAGCAGCGTTCCGTCGCCGTCTGAGCGGGAACCTCGGCGCCGGGCACTGAGCAGGGGCGCCCCCTATCCGGCCTTCCGCCCCTCAGCGCCGACGAGCTCGGGGCAGGTCGATCGGACCCGTCACCGACAGCTCGTTCTCCCAGACCTCGATCCCGCGCACCCCGGGCAGTCGCGCCTGGGTGAAGACGGGATCCAGTCCCTCTCGTCGTTGCTGCGTGTAGTCCTTGAGGAGCTTGAAGGCGACGCCGGAGAGCAGAGCGATCGCGACGAGGTTCACGATCGCCATGAAGCCCATCGCGCCGTCGGCGAAGTTCCAGACGACGTCGGCCGAGACCAGCGCACCGGCGAACACCGCGGCGATCGCGAAGAGACGGTAGCCGAGCAGCACACCGCGGTTCGAGGTGATGAACTCGATGTTGGTCTGTCCGTAGTAGTAGTTGCCGAGGATCGAACTGAACGCGAGCAGGAAGATGATCACGATCAGCAGGATGTTCGACCAGCTCCCGAGGGCGCCGACGATCGCCCCCTGCGTCAAGTCGATGCCGCGCTCCGCGTTCGCGAGGTCGGGGACCGAGACGAGGATGATGAACGCGGTGATCGAGCACACGAGGAAGGTGTCGAAGTAGACGCCCAGCGTCTGCACGAGGCCCTGCTTGACGGGGTGCGTCACGGCGGCACTCGCGCCGGCGTTCGGCGCCGAGCCGAGGCCGGCCTCGTTGGAGAACATCCCGCGCTTGACGCCGGTGAGGATGATGTAGCCGAGGGCTGCTCCGACGATCTCGTTCGGCCCGAAGGCCTGGGTGAAGATCAGGGAGAAGACCTCGGGGAGTCGCTCGATGTGCATCGCCACGATCACCAGTCCGAGCAGCAGGTACAGCAGCGCCATGACCGGCACGAGCGTCTGGGTGACCGACGCGATCCGGCGCACGCCACCGAAGATGACCAGACCCATGAGCAGCGCGAGTGCCGCGCCGATGACGACGGGCAACCAGGCGGCGGACTCGTCGCCGAAGCTCCCCGAGATGGTCGCCTTGATGGTGTTCGCCTGCAAGGAGCTGAAGGCGATGGGGAAGCAGATGATGAGGATGACGGCGAACAGCACGCCCATCCATCGGGCACCGAGTCCGCGCTGCATGTAGTACGCGGGTCCGCCCAGGAATCCGTCCTTGTCGCGCGTCTTGTACAGCTGCGCCAGGGACGACTCGATGAATGCGGATGCGCCGCCGATGAAGGCCATCAGCCACATCCAGAAGATCGCGCCGGGACCACCGATCGCGATCGCGGTTCCCACTCCGGCGATGTTGCCGACTCCCACTCGGGAGGCCGCGGAGATGGTGAAGGCCTGGAACGCGGAGACCGATTGCGGCTCGCCGGTCTCGGTCCGTGGCGTCCGGTCCTTCAGGGTGCGGAACATCTCCGGGATCAACCGGAACTGCACGACGCCGGAGCGCACCGTGAAGTACAGGCCGAGGAGGACCACGATCGGCAGGACGAGCCACGTCCACAGGTTGTCGCCCCAGGTCAGCAGCCACTCATTCACAGCATCCATCCGCACAGTATGGCAGGGCGGCGACCCGCGATGTCACGGGCCGCCGCGGTTGCCTGCCGCTCAGCGCTTGAGGTTGGTGAGCTCCTGCAGCACCTCGTCGCTGGTGGTGATGATGCGGGCGTTCGCCTGGAAACCGCGCTGGGCGACGATCAGGTTGGTGAATTCCTGCGACAGGTCGACGTTCGACATCTCGAGTGCACCGCTGATGATGCCGCCCAGGCCTTCGGTTCCGGCCTCTCCCAGCGTCGGCTCCCCGGAGTTGCCACTGGGGCGGAACTGCGAGGATCCGGCCTTCTCGAGTCCGCCCGGGTTGACGAAGCCGGCCAGTGCGACACGAGCGAGCACCTCGGTGTCTCCGTTGCTGAAGGTACCGACGAGGCTGCCGTCGTTCAGGAGCGCGTACGAGCTCAGCGTGCCGGCCGGCTTGCCGTTCTGCTCCTTGATCGCGACATCGCTGACGTCCGCGAAGCCGGTGACCGCCGAGAGGTCGACCGTGACGCCGCCGGAGACGATGGAGGACGCGGCCGTCTGCGCGCCGTCGGTGAATGCGAGGGCGGTGGTCGCACCGCCGGGCTCGGTGACGTCCCAGCCCGTCGCGGTGCGGGTGAAGGTGAGACGCAGCGACGTGGCCGCGCCCTCGGCGTCGTAGGTCTTGATGTCGCGCACCAGTTGCTCGCCGACGGCGGCACCGGAGGGCAGGTTGCCGGTGACGCGGGCGGTGGTGGTGGCGGTGGCGGGGCTCAGGGCTCCGACGGGGAGCCGGATGTCGCCGATGCCCTGGCCGGGGACGATCGCGCCGTTCTGAGCCGTCCATCCCTGCACGAGCGCGCCGTCGGCAGAGACCAGCTTGCCGCTCGCGTCGAACGAGAACCCGCCGTTGCGGGTGTACAGGGTCTCGCCCCCGGAGCGCACGACGAAGAAGCCATCGCCCGCGATCATGAGGTTGGTCGGTACTCCGGTGGGCTGCGGGGCGCCGGAGGCGAAGTTCGTGCTGATTCCCGCGACCTGCACGCCGAGGCCGACCTGCGCGGGGTTCTGACCGCCGGAGGCCTGCTGCGGCATCATCGAGTTGCGGACGAGCTGCGAGAGCGAATCCTGGAACTGCACGGCCGAGGCCTTGAACCCGGTCGTGTTGACGTTGGCGATGTTGTTGCCCGTGACGTCGAGCATGGTCTGGTGCGAGCGCAGACCCGAGATTCCGGCGAAGAGGGAGCGGAGCATGATGATGCCTTTCTGGGATGTGCGGGGCTGGTCAGGACTGGGGGCGGGGGACGAGGGAGACGCCGGAGACGGCATCGAGCGGGATGGACGCTTCGCCGATGGTCACGAGCGGGACAGGGCCGGCGTACGACACCGACGTGACGATGCCCTTCTGCGTGACACCCTCCTCGTCGACGTACTGCGCCTCGTGGCCGATCAGCGCGGCGGCCGTCTGGCGCATGCTGAGCGCGAAGTTCTCGGTCGACGTCGCGGAGAGTGCGGTGAGCTGCTCCATCGAGGCCAGCTGGGTGGTCTGCGAGATCATCTCGTTGGTGTTCATGGGGGAACTCGGGTCCTGGTTGGTGAGCTGCGTCACCAGCAGCTTCAGGAAGACCTCGGAGTCGAGCGTCTTCTTGCGCTCCGCCGGGGGTGTGGTGCTCCCCGTGTGCACCCCGGAAGGGGGGAGGGTGCCGGAAATCGGGTCGGTCATGGGATTCCTCTCGGATCAGGCGAAGACGTCGATGCCGCCGTGCGGCGAGCGGAGG